>JBCAZN010000026.1:0-12842 GCA_038533035.1 Pseudomonadota bacterium | reverse complement strand
GCCAAGCTCGTCTCGGCATTGCAACATGCCTCCAGCCTGTCGACGCAGACGATTGGCGAGGTCGCCAGTGATGCGCGTATGGATGACGTTCGCAAACACATCTGCGCCCGCGCACATGGCGAGCTGCGACTTATTCCCATCGAATCTGTCGTCAGCTTCCAGGCTGACCAGAAGTACGTCGCCGTGCAGCATGACAAAGGCTCTGACCTGATCGATGAATCCTTGAAATCCCTTGAGGCCGAGTTTGCATCGCGCTTCGTGCGTATTCATAGAAGCGCACTCGTCGCCGTCACCTGTATCGAACGCCTGGAGAAGACGACGGACGGCAAAACTCAGGTCATTTTGCGCAGTCAGCACAAGGACCACGGCGAACTGCTCGTCAGTCGTCGCCACCAGGCCGAAGTACGCCGCCGCCTAAAACAAGCTTAGAATACGCCCCATGAAGATTCGCATTGCAACTCGCAAGAGTGCGCTTGCGCTGTGGCAGGCGCGGCACGTCGCGGCACGTCTCGAGGCCTTGCCCGATGTGACCGGCACCGAGCTCGTACCCATGTCGACGCGGGGCGATGAAATTCTCGATCGCAGCCTGCAAAAAATCGGCGGCAAAGGGCTGTTCATCAAGGAGCTCGAGGTGGCGATGCAGGAAGGCCGGGCGGACCTGGCGGTGCACTCGATGAAAGATGTTCCGGCGCTGATGCCGGACGGTTTCTGCCTGGCCGCAATTCTCGAACGCGCCAATCCGGCGGATGCCCTCGTGAGCTCAGCGCATCGGCAACTCACAGAACTGGACGAAGGCGCACGTATTGGCAGTTCGAGTTTGCGACGCCAGGCCCAGCTCAAGCTGCTGCGGCCCGACGTCCGCGTTGAACCCCTGCGCGGCAACGTCAATACGCGACTCGACAAGCTCGCTAATGGCGAATATGACGCCATCGTGCTGGCGGCCGCGGGCCTTGAGCGCCTGGAGCTCGCTAATCACATCAGCCAGCAGTTCACGCCCGATGAGATGCTGCCGGCGGCGGCACAAGGCGTGCTTGGCATCGAGTGCCTTGAGAGCAACTCGATACTGAGTGACGTTCTCTGCGATCTAAACGATGCGGCGGCGATCAGCACGACGACCGCCGAACGCGCGATCGCCCGTCGGCTGGAGGCCAGCTGCCAGTCACCCGTTGCCGCCTACGCGACGCTCGACGGCGATGCACTGACACTGACCGCGCTCGTTGCGCACCCGGATGGAACGGCGTGTATTCGCGAATCGTCAAGCGGTGCTGCTGTTGAAGCCGACCAGATCGGTGTTGAACTCGCCGAACGGCTGCTCGACCTTGGCGCTGCCGAACTACTCGAGTCAATCGAGCATTCCGGTGAGTAGCGCTCATTTGCGTGACACTGGCGTGCTGGTTACCCGGCCGGCACACCAGGCGCACGAACTTGCTGCTGCTATAGAGCACGCCGGCGGTCGCGCCATTCGGTTCCCGGCTCTGCAAATCGTTGCGCTGGACGCCGACGCGGTTGCCGCGGCTCGGGCCGCCATACCGGCACCGGATGTGGTCATCTTCGTCAGTCGCAATGCCGTTGTGCACGGCATTAACTACGTCGGCAACGGATTGATCGCGGCGATCGGTCCGTCGACGGCCGCTGCGATCGAAGCGGCGGGACAGCACGTCGATATCCTTGCAGACGGCGGCTTCGACAGCGAGAGCCTGCTGGCGACGCCCGTGATGCAAGACATCGCGGGCAAGAAGATCCTTATCGTGCGCGGCACCCGCGGCCGGGAACATCTTGGCGACACCCTGCGTGAGCGCGGCGCGGATGTGCATTACCTCGCGACGTACGATCGGATAGCCGCCACCCCGGGGCCGGACGATCTTGCGCGTTTGGAATCCGAGTGGCTGGCAGGCCGCATTCACGTCGTCACGGTGATGAGCGTGGAAACCCTCTCGAACTTGCTCGCCGTGCTGCCAGAGACGTGTGTCAGGAAGCTCGAAGACACGCCGCTGGTGACCCCGGCTGCACGTGTGATAAAAGAGGCCCTGAAGCTTTATCCTGCTTCCCGACCGGTACTGGCGTCCGGTCCTGAAGTTGCCGACATTGTTGACGCAATTGCGGCTATTGATCACACCGGACGATATTAATGAGTGAAAACGATAACGAGACGGACGCTGAGTTCCCTGCAGAAGATAGCGAAGCGCCCCGTATCGAGGTTGAAGAGCAAAAGCCGGCCAAATCATGGCGCAAAACAGCGATCAAGTGGCTCATTGTCCTGGTGCTGCTGGGTGCGCTCGGCGCGTTCGGCTACTGGAAGTTCATGGAGTGGCGTGCCGCCGACGAACCGGCAGTGGTCGATACAGCGCCGAATGAGGTTGAAGCGCTGCGCGACGAACTGCGCCTGACCCGCGAGGCAGTCACCGCCCTGCAAGCACAGGTTGAGGGCATCCAGCATCCGGATTTCAGCGGTGACATCTCCGCCGTGCGGCGCGACGTGGACGACCAGCTCGCACTGCTGAACTCGTTGCCATCGCGCATGACAACCCTCGAAAACTCGGTGGCTTCGCTGGCCGGTATTTCAGAAGGTGCGCGCGAAACGTTCCTGCTTTCGGAAGCCGAGTACTACATGCAGATCGCCAATGCGCAGCTGCAGCTCGCGAATAACCCAGAGCTCGCAATGCTGGCTCTGCAAATGGCCGACGAACGCGTATCTCAGCTCGCCGACCCGGGCCTGACCGCCGTACGCCGCGCCGTGTCGGACGAGCTGGCGGCACTCGAAGTCATGGAGAAACCGGATCTCGAAGGCGCAACACTCACGCTGTCGAGCCTGGCGCGCGTCGTTGAGTCGCTGCCGCTGGCGAGCGACCAGTCCAACGAGGCAACCGACGAGGCGCTCAGCGATGAGGAACGCGGTGCGCTGGAGCGCGCCTGGTCATCTACCAAGGAGGCGATGTCGGGACTCGTAAAGGTCACACCGCCGGAGCAGGCACAGCTTGCGATCATCTCACCGGATGCCGAACAGTTTCTGCGCAACAATATTGCGCTGCAGTTACAGGCGGCGCGGCTTGCGCTGTTACGCGGTGAGAACGCCATCTTCATGCAGTCGCTCGATGACGCCTCCGACCTGTTGACGGCTTACTTTGACACCAACAGCGAACAGGTCGGTGCTGCGCTGCAGACCATTGACGATGTGCGCGAGGGCGTCTTCACCACAACACCGCCTGATATTTCGGGTTCACTGCGGCAACTGCGGCAATACCGCACGCTTAATGAGACGGCCGAGTGAAACTGGGGCTCATTATCGTTCTGATTCTGATCGCGAGCTCAGTCGCGGCTAACTTCCTGTTGGCTGATCCTGGCTACGTCATTATCAATTTCCGCGGCTACCTCATCGAAATGTCGGTACCGGTACTCGCGCTGCTGACGGCAGCCCTGTTCGGTGCGATCTGGCTGATTCGCAAGATCATTATTGCACCGCGCCGAATCGGCGAGGCCGCCGGCCGCTATCGCTCGGCGCGGTCCGGCGAAAAAATGACGCGCGGCATGATTGCCGTGGCCGAAGGCAACTTCAAGCGCGGCGAGCGCATGCTGGCGCGTTCGGCACGCACCAGTGACTCACCGTTGTTCAACTACCTCGCAGCCGCGCGGGCGGCGCACCTGCAGGGCGTCGATGAACGGCGTGACGAGTGGCTCAAGCTTGCTTACCAGGAAGTCCCTGAGGCGACGAATGCGGTTTTGCTGACGCAGGCCGAGTTCAAGCTGGATCGCGGACAACTCGAACAGGCACTGGCCACACTGCAGCAACTCGATGAAAACTCGAAGGGCCACCCGCACGCGCTCGAACTCATGGGTCGGTTGTACTACCAGCTTGAGGACTGGAAGGCATTGCGCGAGTTACTGCCGCGCCTGAAGAAAAACTCGCAAATCAAGCCCGACACGCTGACGCGATGGACCTTGCGCGTATACCTCGAAGCCCTCAACGGAACCGGTGACCCGGATACGCTAACGGCTGAATGGAAAAGCATTCCCAAGGCGTTTAGGAAAGATACCAGGTTACTGCAGGCGTACTTTGAAGCGCTGATGCGCACCGGGCAGCACGAACGCGCCGAGAAAGAATTGGCGTCGGCGATTAAATCCGAATGGCGCGGCCCGCTGGTCCGCCTGTACGGCATCGTCGAGGGCCCGGATGCCAGCAAGCAGCTGAAACGCGCCGAAAACTGGCTGACGAGTCACAGCGAAGACCCGGACCTGCTACTGGCAGCCGCACGACTGTGCCACCGCAACGAACTGTGGGGCAAAGAGCGCAGCTACCTGGAGTCCGTCATCGCGCTGCGCCCAACTCCTGAGGCGTACCAGGAATACGGCGCGCTCTTAAATCAGCTCGGTGAAACCGACGCCGCGTCCGACGCGTTCCGCGATGGCCTGGGAATTGTCGCCGAAGGCTCGGTATCCACGATCCCGAAACTCGAACACGACCAACAGGCTTAACAAAACGCCTTCCGCCAAATTACCGGGCAAGCCTGGATAGCGCATACCGAGAAATAAAGCGCAGCGAAGCGAGCCATTCCGGTATGCGCTATCCAGGCTTGTCCGGAACGCTGTCCGGACGTGTGTTGAGTTGAACTATGGCTGGCTGCGTTTGCTTCGTAGCCAGGAGGTCAGCGGCTGCCACTCGTCCCAGTCGGGCCAGGCGAGATACTCGGGAAGTTCGAAAATTCCGAGACCGCGCGTATACGCACGCACGTAGTTCTGCGCTTCACGCAATGCCGCGACGTACGGTACCCGCGTTTTCGTCAGGTACTCGTCCAGATCGTCCCAGATCAGCGTGTTGTCACGCACGCGGTTGGCGACGGTCGCGATCTTGGCCTGCTTGCGCTCGACCTTGCCAACGCCCTTGAGCTCTTCCAGGAACGTCGCTGTCGCCTGCATATCGATGGTCGACGGCAACACCGGCACGACGATTGTCTCGGCATGATTCACGAGGTTCGTCAGCTCTGCGCCATGCGAGCGCGCGGGCGCGTCGATGACGAGGATGTCGGCGCCGCGCGGCGCATGCCGCAGGCCATCTTCGAATCCCGCAACCGCGGCGATCGACGGGCGATTGTCGGGGCGGCGCTCCAGCCAGTCGAGGCTCGAGCGTTGTGGATCGTAGTCTGCGAGCGCGACGGTGGCGCCTTCGCTTGCGAAATACGATGCGATGTTCGTTGCGAGGGTGCTTTTACCGCAACCACCCTTCGCGTTCATAACCATGATGTGCCGCATGCTGCTCTCCAGGGGCAATGTTGTTTGTATTTTTGGCGGTTTATGTAAACTACAGACGCCGACTTAAAAAGTCCATTGGGCGCCGCTTTACGGCAAAATAACTTCACATGGAAGTTCCCTACCTCAAAATGCATGGCACCGGAAACCTGATCCTTGTTGTGGACCAGCGCGATGCCAATCTGCCGCCGCCGGATGCTGAAAAGCTCAAGGTTCTTGGCGACGACACGACCGGGCCCGGATTCGACCAGCTGATGTGGGTTTCAGCCGCAAAAAACGCGTCGGCGATTGCCAGTTACCGGGTTTTCAACGCCGACGGCTCCGAAGTTGAGCAGTGTGGCAACGGCGTTCGCTGTGTTGCGAGCTACCTCGCCGGCGGTACTGCACGGGATTTCACGCTGCAGAGCCCGGTCGGCGATATCGGCGCCCGGGTTGCGGCCGACGGACAGGTGTCGGTGAGCATGGGCGCCCCGTCCTTCGAGCCGTCGAGTGTGCCATTCAACGCCCCGCAGGCCGCGGACCACTATACGATCGACGTAGACGGGGAGGATCACGAGATCCAGGTTGTCTCGATGGGCAATCCGCACTGCGTGCTGCGCGTCGGCGACGTCGCAACCGCCCCCGTCAACACACTGGGGCCGAAAATCGAAGTACACCCGCGATTTCCCGAACGCACCAATGTCGGTTTCATGAGCATTCGCGATCGAGACCGGATCGATCTGCGGGTCCACGAACGCGGCGTGGGTGAAACGCTTGCATGCGGCACGGGCGCCTGCGCCGCCGTCGTGACGGGCCAGCGGCTCGGACTGCTCGACGCCGACGTGCAAGTGGCCCTGCCGGGTGGTCAACTCATGATAAGCTGGCGCGGCGGCGACGAACCGGCCTGGCTGACGGGAAATGCCGAGTTAATCAGTGAAGGAACGATTGAGCTATGAGTACCCAACCTGAAGTCAACTACAGCGAAGAACAACTGTCTGAAGATGCTGTTCATGACTACCTGGCTGAACACCCCGATTTTTTCGAGAATCACAAGGCGCTGCTGAGTTCGCTGCACCTGCCGCACGCCACCGGCGGGGCGGTATCACTGGTCGAGCGCCAGGTATCGGTGCTGCGCCAGAAGGACCTGAAGCTCGAAAAACAACTCAAAGAGCTCATCAACGTGGCCCGGGCCAATGATGTCCTGGCCGCAAAGATTCATGAGCTGACCATGCAGCTGTTTGCCGCGGGCGACCTGCCGTCGACGATTGCGGCCATCGAGGAAGGCATGCGTTCGGGCTTCGGCGCCGACCAGGCCGTACTTGTGCACTTCGGCGATCCGGAGGCATTTGAAGACATCAACGCAGGACGCTTTTTCCGCGTCATCGACCGCAACTCCGGGGAACTGGGTCCGTTCAAGACATTCCTCACCGGCAGCTCCGCGCGCTGTGGCCAGATTCGAGACAGCCAGCGCGACTTCCTGTTCCGCGAGGACGCCAATGAGATCGGTTCGGCAGCACTGGTGCCGCTGGGCGACGACGCAACCATTGGCTTTCTCGCCATCGGCAGCAATGATGCCGATCGCTTCCACCCGGGCATGAGTATCGATTTCCTGACGCGCCTCGGCGATCTCGTTACGGGTGCGCTGAAGCGTTACTGAGCAGCACGGCGAGCGCTTTGGACGACGCCGGCTGGATAGACCGCTTCATCCACCATCTCGAATACGAGCGGCGGCTTTCGCCGCAGACCTGCAAGAACTACCGGCGCGACCTGAAAACACTCGTGCAATTTGCCGAGCGCTCGGATCTCAACGACTGGAGTCAGCTCGACAGCGAACACTTCCGCGCATTCTCAGCGTCCTGCTATCGCAAAGGATTGAGCCCGCGCAGCATTCAGCGCCGCCTGTCCGCCTGCCGCACGTTCTACCGCTACCTGATCCGCGAAAAACAGGTCGACGTGCACCCGATAACGGATGTGTCGGCACCGAAGGTCAATAAACGCCTGCCGGGAAACCTCGACGCCGACCGCATGGCCAGGCTGCTCGACATCAAGGGTGAAGGCCCGATCGTCGACCGCGACCGCGCCATTCTCGAGCTGCTGTATTCGTCCGGGTTGCGATTGTCCGAGCTGACCGACCTGGACCTCGGTGATGTCGATATGCACGACGCAACCGTCCGGGTGACCGGTAAAGGCAACAAGGACCGGATCATCCCGGTCGGCCGACAGGCCCTCAAGGCACTGCGGCAGTGGCACAAGAGCCGTGCAAACTTTGCCGACAGCGAGGAAACGGCCCTCTTTGTCAGCACCCGCGGCAGCAGGATCAGCCCGCGCTCGGTGCAGGCGCGGGTCAAGCACTGGGCGAAGCAGCAGGGCATCGACGCCAACGTCTACCCGCACCTGTTCCGGCACTCCTTTGCGACACACCTGCTCGAGTCGAGCCATGACCTACGCGGGGTCCAGGAGCTGCTGGGGCACACCAACATTTCGACGACCCAGGTTTATACTCACCTTGATTTCCAGCACCTGGCACAGATATACGACCAGACACATCCACGGGCCAGAAAAAAGACGTCAGATAAAGACTGACTGGCTTCTCGAGAGGATCAACGATGGAACAGTTCAGAGGGACAACGATTGTCTCGGTGCGCCGCAATGGCAAAGTCGCCATCGCCGGCGACGGCCAGGTCAGCATGGGCAACACGGTCATGAAGGGCAATGCCCGCAAGGTACGGCCGCTGGCTGGCGGGCGCGTGATCGCCGGTTTTGCGGGCGGCACCGCCGATGCGTTCACCTTGTTCGAACTGTTTGAAGCCAAGCTTGAGCAGTACGGCAACCTGACGCGCGCGGCCATTGAACTCGCGAAAGACTGGCGCACTGACCGGCGCCTGCGTCGACTCGAAGCGTTGCTGTGCGTTGCCGACAAGGAAAGCTCGTTTGTGGTAACGGGCAACGGCGACGTCATCGAACCCGAGAACGACCTGATGGCCATTGGCTCAGGCGGTCCGTTCGCCCAGGCCGCCGCGCTCGCGCTGCTGCGAAATTCAGACATGGAAGCCGCCGATATCGTCAAGGAAGCCTTGCTGATTGCCGGCGACATCTGCGTCTACACCAACCAGAACATCATTGTCGAAGAGCTTTAAACGCTCTTCGACAACAGGAATTACTCATGTCACAGATGACTCCCCGGGAAATCGTCCAGGAACTGGACAAGCACATTATTGGCCAGGACGAGGCTAAACGTGCAGTCGCCATCGCACTGCGCAATCGCTGGCGTCGCGTGCAGGTTGATGAGCCGCTGCGCAGCGAAATCACGCCCAAGAACATTCTGATGATCGGCCCGACCGGCGTCGGCAAGACGGAAATTTCACGCCGTCTCGCAAAACTCGCCCGTGCGCCGTTTATCAAGGTCGAGGCAACAAAGTTTACCGAGGTGGGCTACGTGGGCCGCGAAGTCGACAGCATTGTTCGCGACCTCATGGACGTGGCGGTGAAGATGATTCGCGAGGATGCGATGGCGAAAGTCAGTCATCGCGCCGAAGACGCGGCCGAGGAACGAATTCTCGATGCATTGCTGCCGCCGCCTTCGTCGACCGTCGGTTTCACGAGCGACCAGCAAGGTGAGCAGTCGGAGACGCGCCAGAAGTTTCGCAAGATGCTGCGCGAGGGCAAGCTCGACGACAAGGAAATCGAGATCGATATCCAGGCGTTGCCGGTCGGCGTCGAGATCATGGCACCTCCGGGCATGGAGGAAATGACGAACCAGCTGCAGGGCATGTTCCAGAATCTCGGCGGCAATCGCTCCAAGACCCGCAAGCTCAAGGTCAAGGAGGCGTATCGTCATCTCGTCGATGAAGAAGCCGCGAAGATGGTCGACGAGGAAGAGCTCAAATCGGAAGCGCTCGACGCCGTCGAGCAACACGGCATTGTGTTCCTGGACGAGATCGACAAAGTCGCGCGGCGTTCCGAGACACAGGGCGCTGACGTATCACGCGAGGGCGTGCAACGTGATTTGTTGCCGCTCGTCGAAGGCTCGACCGTCAACACCAAATACGGCATGGTGCGCACCGATCACATCCTGTTCATCGCGTCGGGCGCGTTCCACGTATCGAAGCCTTCAGACCTGATTCCCGAGCTGCAGGGCCGCTTCCCGATCCGCGTTGAATTAAAGTCGCTCACGACCGAAGACTTTGTGCGCATCCTGACCGAACCGGACGCGTCACTGACGTCCCAATACATTGCGCTGCTTGAAACCGAAGAGGTCAATCTGAGTTTCGCGGAGAGCGGCGTGCGCCGAATCGCCGAGGTCGCCTACCAGGTGAACGAAAACACCGAGAACATCGGCGCACGTCGACTGCATACCGTTATGGAGCGGCTGCTGGAGACGGTCTCGTTTGAGGCGTCGGACAAGTCCGGCTCGAAGCTCACAGTGGATGCCGGTTATGTGAATGATCATCTCGCGGAACTCAGCCAGGACGAAGACCTGAGCCGGTATATTCTCTAACCCGTCCCGGACCTGTCCTGAATATGCCCGGATCGGCTTCACTATCAGGCGCCGAGTCCGGGCATATTCAGGACAGGTCCTTCACGCACTAGCCCACCTATCCGGGCACAGGTATCCTGCGGGTCATGGCGCAATCGGAAGACAACACAACCCACTTTGGGTACCGCACGGTCGGGACTGACGACAAAGCCGGTCTCGTGCGTGGTGTGTTCGACTCGGTTGCGGGTCGTTACGACATCATGAACGACCTGATGTCCGCCGGCCTGCATCGGCTTTGGAAGCGATTCACGATCGATCAGGCAGCCGCGAAGCCCGGCAACGTGATTCTCGATCTAGCAGGCGGCACCGGCGATCTTGCACGCGAGTTTTCCCGCAAGGTCGGCGCCGACGGTCACGTCGTGCTCGCCGACATTAACGCCGCCATGCTCGAACAGGGTCGTCGCAATCTGGTCGATGCGGGTATCGCCGGTAATCTGTCGATCGCACAGGTCGATGCGCAGCACCTGCCGTTCGATGACGGCAGCTTTGACATCATCACAATGGCCTTCGGCTTGCGCAATGTCACCGACAAGGATGCCGCGCTGGCCTCGATGTACCGAGTGCTGAAGCCCGGCGGCAAAGCGATGATTCTCGAGTTTTCGGCGCCGCACGACGCCGTCAAACCCGCTTACGACCTGTACTCTTTCAAAGTATTGCCAACGCTGGGCAAACTTGTCGCCGACGATGCCGACTCGTACCAGTACCTGGCTGAGTCGATTCGCATGCATCCCGACCAGGAAACGCTCAAGGGCATGATGGAAAACGCCGGGTTCGAGCGCTGCCGCTATCACAACCTGGCCGCCGGAATCGTCGCGCTGCACATCGGCTACCGGATCTAGAAAATGGATCCCCTCAACTCGCTGCTGCGCCCGGTCGCAAAGATGCTCAACCGCAATATTGAGGAAATAACGCCGGCGCGTGAGCTATGTGCCGAGCTGGCAGGCACCGTGGTCGCTGTACGCGTCAGGAACACCGGCCTCGCAACGCATTTCATTATCGACGAAGCGTCGCTCGATCTCGTTGCCGACACCGAACGCAACCCCGACGTCGTCATTACCGGTTCGCTGCTGACTCTGGCGCGCATGGCCGGTGATTCCGGCGAGGCGGCGATTCGTGACGGCGACCTGGATCTGACAGGCGATGCCGAAACCGCACAGCAGTTTCAGCAGCTGCTCGAGTTTGCAAAACCCGACCTCGAAGAGGAGATGTCAGGTGTTATCGGTGATGTCGCCGCGAATCGTCTTGGCAAGATGGCGCGCGGGCTGGCCCGCTGGGGACGCGAGGCGCGCTCCACAATGGGCGACAACATTCGCGAATACTTGCAGGAGGAAAGTCGTGACGCGCCAAGTCGTTACGAAGTCGATCGTTTTACCCAACAGGTCGACACACTGCGCGACGACGTTGAGCGCGCCGCGGCACGCCTGAATCGCATCCTGGAGTCGCGCTGAGATGACGCGTCGGCGAACGATTTTCCGCATGCTTACGATTCAGCGCGTCCTCGTGAAGTACGGGCTTGATGATGTCATCAAGGAAACGCACTTGCTGCGCCCGCTGCGCTTCCTGTTTTATCTCGCCCCACGCCGGCGCGATCGTTCGGCACCGCTTGGCGAACGTATTCGGCTCGCGCTCGAGGAGCTCGGCCCGATCTTCGTCAAGTTCGGCCAGGCCATCTCGACACGTCGCGACTTGCTGCCGCCCGACATCGCCGATGAGCTCGCCAAGCTGCAGGACGCCGTCCCGCCGTTCCCGGCCGAGCAGGCAAAAGCGATCGTCGAAGGCGCCTATGGCGAATCCGTTGATGAGGTGTTCGAACGCTTCGATACCGAGCCGCTGGCCGCAGCGTCAATTGCACAGGTGCATACCGCGAAGCTCAAGGACGGCCCGGAGGTCATCGTCAAGGTCCTGCGCCCCGGTGTTGAGGAACAGATCGAGCGCGATCTCGCGGTGTTGCAATTGCTCGCCGGCCTTGCCGACCGCTACTGGGAACATGGCAAGCGCTTGCGACCGCTCGAGGTCGTCGCTGAGTACTCGCACACGATTCGTGACGAACTGGACCTCATGCGAGAGGCCGGCAACACCGCTCAGCTCAAGCGCAATTTCCAGGGCAACGACATGCTGTACGTGCCGGATGTCTTTTGGGACTACTGCCGGCCGGAAGTGCTCGTGCAGGAGCGAATTTTCGGCACGCCAATCAGCGATTTGGACACGCTGCTCGCCGCGGGCGCCAACATACAGCGACTGGCCGAGAACGGCGTTGAGATATTTTTTACGCAAGTGTTCCGCCATAATTTCTTTCACGCCGACATGCATCCCGGCAATATTTTTGTCATCACGACCGACCCGGACCGCCCGAAGTATGCCGCGGTCGACTTTGGCATCGTCGGCACACTGAGCCCCGAAGACCAGCGTTACCTCGCGGAGAACTTTCTCGCCTTTTTCGATCGCGACTATCATCGCATCGCGAAACTGCACATCGACAGCGGCTGGGTGCCGGCCGGGACCCGCATTGATCAACTCGAGACGGCCGTGCGGACGGTATGCGAACCGATTTTCAACAAACCGCTCGCAGAAATTTCGTTTGCGCAATTGCTGATGCGGCTGTTCCGGGTCGCGCAACGCTTCAATGTCGAGATCCAGCCGCAGATGATTCTGCTGCACAAGACGCTGTTCAATATCGAGGGCCTGGGTCGTCAGCTCTACCCGCAACTCGACCTCTGGAAAACGGCGCATCCGGTGCTCAGGCGCTGGATGGACGAGCAGGTTGGCGGTCGTGCCTTGCTGCGCGACGTGCGCGAGAATCTTCCGCAGATTCGCGATGCTATGCGTGAATTGCCGGGCATCGTCCAGCACCTCGGCGAACAGGTCGCCGAAGGGCGCATCAATTTCAATGTGAAGTCGCCGGACCTTACTGAGATTCGTAAACAACTTGACGCCGAGCGACGCCAGCACTTCTGGCTGACGCTCGCGGCAACCGGTGTGGTCTCGGGTACGCTGGTTTTGGCGCTTGGTAGTCTGCCGATACTGGGGTGGACGTTGCTGGGTGCGGGTATCGTGGCGGGCTTTGCTGCCCGACCCTGATGTCACG
>JBCAZN010000025.1:0-13008 GCA_038533035.1 Pseudomonadota bacterium | reverse complement strand
TCTCACGACGTTCGGATCTAGCGAGCGTCCTTCAGTTTCCTCTGCGATGCCGTTGTTGAAAGCGGCGATCGCCTCGGCGTCATCAGGTGTTGCGTCACGCAATTCAATGTTCATGCTACTGGTCACTTTCCGGTATTGTTCGGCGGGTGCGAGACGCCATCATAACTCTATGACCACGCCTGAAGAACTCAGCGGCGAAATTCGTCGACTCATCGAGGCGCAACGCTATCGAGCCGCCGCCGAAGCCTGCGATCGACTTAACCTGGAATTTCCGGAGTTCGACTACGGCTGGTACATGACCAGTCGAGTGGCTTTGATCATTCACAAGCCACTGCCGGGATTGCAGGCAATTGACCGCGCGTTGGCGATTGCGCCGGAAAAGCCAGAATGGCTTTTTCAGAAACTCCGTTGCCTGAGTTTCGCCGGATACGTTCTTGAGGCGAAGGAAATGGCGGCAGGACTGGCGGCTTTGCAGTTCAAGACTGCAGAAACCTCTTCCGAGCTCGCCATGTTGCTGAGTCGCCTCGGTATGGATCAGGCGGCAATTGCGCACTATCGAAGGGCCGTGGAACTGGGTTCGGAAAGTCCGGATCTGTACCTCAATCTCGCGGCAGGCGAACGCAAGCTTGGCAATATTGACGCGGCCCTCGACGCGCTCGACAAGAGTCTCGAGTTACAGCCGGATGACGCGGGAGCGCTTTATCTCCGGTCGACGCTGCGCCGGCAGACGCCAACGAACAACCATACCAGGGAACTTAAGGCTGCTATTGAGCGGCTGGCGGACCGGCCGGATGACGTAATGCGTCTTTGCTATGCGCTCACCAAAGAGTTCGAGGACATTGAAGATTACGATCGTGCATTCGAGCAGCTCGACCGGGGGTCGGAAATACAACGCAACCGCCTGAATTTTTCGCTGCAGCAGGAACTCGACACCCTGCGTACAGTGCGCGAGCAATTTGTGGCTGAGAAGTTCGACGGTTCGGTCCCGGGTCATGTTAATGCGGACCCGATATTCATTGTCGGCATGCCGCGAACGGGCACGGCACTGGTTGACCAGATACTGCGCAGCCATCCGGTGGTGCAGTCGGTGGGCTCGTCACAGGCATTTACCGAGGCGCTGACCAACGAGTGCTTGCACGGTTACGACGGTCCACCCGGCTCAATTCCTGAGTTGGTGACGCGCGCTGTGCAAGCCGATTTCGAGCGCGTTGGTGAAAATTACGTCCGGTCTGCACGCCCGAAGGCAAGCGACCTGGCGCATTTTGTTGACTGCCGGCCGATGAATTTTCTTTATGCCGGCATGATTCACCTCGCGTTACCAAAGGCAAGGATTGTTGTGCTTGAACGCGATCCGATGGATACCTGCTTCTATGCGTATCGAACACTGTTCGAAGGCGCATACCCTTTTTCCTATCACCTCGATGATATTGCCGAGTTTTATCTCGGCTACCAGAAGCAGATGGGCCACTGGGAATCGGTGATTCCGGGTGTCATGCACACGATCAGCTATGAACGGCTCGTTACTGACCCGAAGCCCGTTATAGAGGACCTGCTGGAGTACTGCGGCTTGTCATTCGACGCGGCTTGCCTCGGGTTCTGGGAAGACGAGCAGGTCGTTGTACGTGGTGTGCCGCAGCCGTCGCGGCAGGAGGCGTACCAGTCATCAATCGGGATGTGGAAGCACTACGATAAGCAACTCGCGGCCGTGCGCGAGAAGATCGGCGCCTGAGCGAAATTGGTGTCCCCGGAGAGATTCGAACTCCCGACCCTCTGCTTAGGAGGCAGATGCTCTATCCAACTGAGCTACGGGGACCCGACAGGCGGCGCTAACGTTAAAGCGCCCACATCCTGAGGTCAAATGGCCGTAAACCGGTCATATCGAGGCGCCCGAATTGCGCATATTGGTCCAATTTTGGCCGAATACCGTTGCGCTGGCTCGCGACGCATGGTCGCGCCGTAAGCCGACAACGTGGGCCCGCGGGCCTTATTCTTTGCCGGACACATCAATCTGTAACCAACTGTAACAACCCGGAATTTGCTGTTGGCCTCAAGTTTGAGCGTTTCTATAGTCACTCCAACGATTAACGGAGTTATCCAATGTCAGCTGTTGCCGCCAAAGCCATTTCCTGGACCGAATCGGGCCTTGTGCCAGATTCCGTAATCCGCACCGGCATTCGTCGACTGCTTGATCGCAAGCTTCAAGAGATTCGTGCGGACGACATCGAGCACGCCGCGAAACTGAGCAATGAGTTTGCAAGCATGATGCGCTCGTCGCCGATCGCGCTGGTGCCGGACCTTGCCAATGAGCAGCATTACGAGGTGCCGGCCGAGTTTTTTCAGGAGGTGCTCGGTGATCATCGCAAGTACAGCTGTTGCTACTGGGGAGACGGCGCCGAAACTATTTCCGAAGCCGAAGCAGCCGCACTTCGCATAACGTGTGAGCGAGCACAGCTCGCTGACGGGCAGGCTGTACTGGACCTGGGCTGCGGGTGGGGATCGATGTCACTCTGGATCGCCGAAAACTACCCGGAGTCCCACGTCACCTCGGTGTCCAACTCGTCAAGCCAGCGCACGTTCATCACGGAGCAGGCGGTGCTGCGCGGGCTGGATAACATCGATGTGATCTGCGCCGATATGAATGACTTCGAAACGGAGCACCGCTTTGATCGTGTGGTTTCGGTCGAGATGTTCGAGCACATGCGCAACTACCCGGAGCTGTTCCGGCGCATCGACTCCTGGCTAAATCCGGGTGGCGTATTTTTCATGCATATTTTCACGCATCGTACGACGCCCTACGAGTACATCGATAAAGGGCCGAGCGACTGGATGAGTCGGCATTTTTTCTCCGGTGGCATCATGCCCAGCGTCGATTTGCCAATGCGGTTTGCGGAGCACCTCGTGATCGACAAACGCTGGAGCTGGTCCGGCAATGAGTACGCTCGTACTTTGCGAGCCTGGCTGGATCAGATGGATGCGCGACGCTTGACGGTGATGCCAATTCTGGCGGCCACGTACGGTGAAGAAAACACGACACGCTGGTGGATGCGCTGGCGCATGTTCTTCATGGCGTGTGAAGAGCTCTTTCAATACGGCGATGGCGACGAGTGGTTTGTCAGTCATTACCGCTTGCGTAAACGGGAAGGCTGATATGGCTATTTTTGTAAATTTTGCCGCGTTTCAGCTTGGCTGGTTTTCAGCGGTTATTGGCGCGGCGAAGGGCATGCCCTGGGTTGGACCACTCGTGATCGCAGTAGCCCTGTTGCTGCATTTGCGCCGCGCCGAACGTCCGGTAGAGGAGCTGGGCCTTGCGCTTGCTGCTGCAGTTCTCGGCACCTGGTTTGACAGCGCACTGGTTGCAATGGGCTGGGTTGGGTATTCATCCGGGCAGTTGCACGCCATGATCGCACCGTACTGGATTGTCGCGATGTGGGTGTTGTTTGCCACGACGCTGAATCTGTCCCTCCGTTGGCTGCGGGGTCGAGCATGGCTTGCCGCCATTGTCGGTGCCATCTCCGGGCCGCTTACCTATGTGGCGGGGTCCAGATTGGGCGCAATGGAGTTTCTCAATGCAGAGGCGGCGCTCATTGCGCTCGCGATCGGCTGGGCGGTTATGCTGCCAGCGCTGGTAGCGCTGGGCACACGGCTGGACGGCTTTTCAGAGCGCCCGGTCGAGGTGGCGTTGCGATGAGAGCATTTATCTTGTTGGCCAGTTCATTGCTGGCGAGCGGCGTCGCAATTGCAGACTCCACGCGGGTCTGGAACTTTGATGTCAGCCTCGATGGCAAATCGATTGGTTATCACCGTTTTGAAGTCACCCAGGACGGCGATCTCGAACGGGTTGCGAGCGAAGCAAAGTTCGACGTCAAGTTTCTGTTTGTTAATGCGTACCGATACCGCCACACCAATCGCGAGGTTTGGAGCGCTAATTGCCTGCGCCGGTTCTCAGCCGATACGCGCGTCAACCGCAAGAAGCTGAGCGTGCAGGGCAGTCGTGAGGGCGGGCAGTTTGTTGTCGATGACGGCAGCGGTGCTGAGACATTAGGCGAGTGCGTGATGTCTTTTGCCTACTGGAACCGCGACTTCCTTGACGCGCCGCGGCTTCTGAATCCCCAGTCCGGCGAGTATGTTGATGTTGAAGTCACACCGCTGGAGCGGGACGTTATCGAGGTGCGCGGCAAACCGGTTGCAGCCAGGGCCTACCGTATCAGTGCCGACAAGCTCGCACTCACCGTGTGGTACTCGGATGACGATGACTGGCTCGCACTGGAGTCCATTGCCAAAGGAGGGCGCGTGTTGCGCTACGAACTTTCATGACTGGAATGCGAAACACGCTAGCCGCGTTCGCTGCCATGTTCGCCCTCTGTGGTTGTGCCGGCAAAGGAGCCGATATGCAAACCGTAGACTATGTCGACCTCGATCGCTTTATGGGCGACTGGTATGTCATTGCCAATATTCCGACGTTTCTCGAGAAGGGCGCGCACAACGCCGTCGAACGCTACGAACTGAATGACGACGGCACGATCGCGACGACCTTTACGTATCGTGATGGCAGCTTTGACGGTAAACAAAAAGAGTACACGCCAAAGGGGTTTATTAAAGACAACTCGAGCAATGCGCTGTGGGGTATGCGCTTTATCTGGCCAATCAAGGCCGACTATCGCATCGTTTACCTCGACGACGCCTACACCAGGACCGTAGTTGCGCGTCAGAAGCGCGACTACGTATGGATTATGGCCCGGACGCCGACGATTTCAGAGCGCGAATACGACGATTTAATCGCCTTCGTTGAATCGCTCGGTTACGACATCTCAAAAGTCGAAAAAGTGCCGCAGGACTGGCAATAGGGAAACCTCATGCGCATCGCAGTTGTAGGTACAGGGATCGCAGGTAACGTCGCCGCTCGCAAATTGCGAGGCGAGTTTGATATCACCGTTTATGAGGCTGAGAGCTATGTTGGTGGCCACACCAACACCGTCGATGTTGTTGAAGATGGACGCACGATCCCCGTGGACACGGGGTTTATCGTTTTCAACGACCGTACATATCCGAATTTCATCAGCCTGCTCGACGAGATCGGGCAAGACTCGAAGCCGAGCAGCATGACGTTTAGCGTGCATGCGGCAAATGACGCGCTCGAGTTCAGCGGCACGGGTCTGAACGGATTGTTTGCGCAACGCCGCAATCTCCTGCGTCCGACATTTCATCGCATGGTGCGTGACATTCTGCGTTTCAATCGCGAGGCGCAGGACGACATCCAGCGCGCTGCAGGCTCAGTTACGGTCGGCGACTATCTCCGCGAGCAACGCTACAGTGACGAGTTCACGTACAACTACCTGGTCCCCATGGTGGCCGCGATATGGTCGGCCGAGCCTGCGGCGGTTGCCGACATGCCCGCCGACTTCCTGGTACGTTTTTTCGGCAATCACGGCTTGCTGCAACTCAAGGATCGACCGCAGTGGCGTGTCATCGAAGGCGGCTCCCGCGAATACGTAAAAAAACTGGTCGCAGGCCATGAAAAAAATATTCGGCTGAATTCGGCGGTAACAGCGATACACCGCAAAGCAGAGGGCGTGGAGATCACTACCGCCTGCGGCAATCGGGAGTGGTTCGACTATGCCTTTATTGCCTGCCATAGCGATCAGGCGCTGCACATGCTGCAGGATGCGACAGCGATCGAGCGTGAAGTGCTTGGCGCGATTCGATACCAGGACAACGAGGCTATTCTTCATACCGACGTGAAGGTGCTGCCAAAGCGGCGCCGTGCGTGGTCGGCATGGAACTACTATGTCCCGACCGGTGAGCAGCGTCAGGTGTCGGTGTCCTACAACATGAATATTTTGCAGGGGTTGGAGACCCGTGAGACGTACTGCGTCACTCTCAATGACGACGCTCGCATCGAACCGGGCCGAATTATCAAGCGCATCCAGTACCAGCATCCGATTTATACCCGCGAAGCGACTGCAGCCCAGGCACGGCAGTCCGAGGTCAATTCGGGCCGCACCTACTTTTGCGGCGCGTATTGGCGCAACGGTTTTCACGAGGACGGCGTAGTCAGCGCGCTGAACGCGGTCGCACACTTCGAGGAGCAGCTAAAAAATGCACAGCTGTATATACGAAGGACGGGTTAGGCACACGCGCACCGAGCCGGTGCTGCACCGGTTTCGCTATCGCATGTTCCAGATGTACCTGGATCTTGATGAGCTGGATACGCTGTTCGCGGGTCGCTGGCTCTGGTCGACGCGCCGCTTCGCGTTGGCCCGGTTTCGGCGCAGCGATCATATCGGTGCCGATGCGCCTACGTTAAAGGCAGCCGTTGCAGATCTGGTTGAAGCCGAAACCGGGAAACGACCCGGCGGACCGGTAAGACTACTGACCAACTTGAGCTACTACGGTTTCTGCTTCAATCCAGTCAGTTTTTATTACTGTTTCGACCAGCACGATGAAAAACTGGAAACCATCGTCGCGGAGGTTCACAACACCCCCTGGGGTGAGCGCAGCACGTATGTACTGCCGGCATCACAAAGCATCAGCGGCACGCGAGCACTCCGATTCCAGCCAAAGAAACACATGCATGTTTCACCCTTCATGCAAATGGATATCGACTACGACTGGTGTTTCACAGAGCCGGCGTCGCGAACGACGGTATTCATGGCCAACTCCCGCGACGGCCGGCGCTTTTTTGATGCGGCAATGCTAATGCATCGCAAAGAAATTAGCGGCTTTTCGCTTGCGCGGGTACTCGTCATGTTTCCGTTCATGACGTTCAAGGTTGTGGGCGCCATTTACTGGCAAGCGCTGCGATTGTGGCTGAAGCGTGTGCCGTTCTACCCGCATCCCGACCAATCTATACGAGTTCAAACACGATGAAGACACTGTCTATTGACGACCCTCGCTTTCTGGAGCGCTCAACCCGACCGACAATGCTGGACCGCCTCGCGCGTCGAATCGTGCGCGACAAACTCGGTGCGCTTGATCAGGGCTGCGTTGTCCTCCACGAGCGAGGCGAAACGGCAGTGTTCGGTAACAGTGACGACGAGAACGGATTGACGGTATCTGTAACGGTTAACTCGCCTGCGTTCTACAGCGATATTGCGTTCGGTGGACTGGTCGGTAGCGGCGAGGCATATATCAACGGGTATTGGGACTGCGATGAGGTCGACACACTGGTTCGGATTATTCTGCAGAACCGCGAGGTCATGGAAACCATGGATGCCGGGGTCGCCGTGTTATTGACGCCAGTGAAAAAACTGTTTCATTGGCTGAATCGCAATACGCGCGCAGGCAGCCGGCGCAATATCGCGGCGCACTACGATCTGGGCAATGATTTTTATGCGCTTTGGCTGGATCCGGAGATGATGTACTCCTGTGCGTACTACCCGGAGCCGAATTCAGGTCTCGATGAGGCGGCTGTTGCCAAGCTCGACCGAATATGTCGAAAGCTCAATCTTAAACCCGATGATTCGGTTGTCGAAATCGGAACCGGGTGGGGCGGCTTTGCGATTCATGCTGCACAGAACTATGGCTGTCACGTCACAACAACGACGATCTCAACTGAGCAGTACGAATACGCGCGTGCGCGCATTATCAATGAGGGCCTCGAAGACCGGATCACGCTGCTCAAGAATGACTATCGGGATCTTGAAGGACACTATGACAAGCTTGTATCGATCGAGATGATTGAAGCCGTCGGTCATGAGTATCTCGACACGTTCTTCGAGACGTGTGCGGCTCTGCTGAAGCCCGACGGCGAGATGCTGCTGCAATCCATCACGATTCTCGACCAGCGCTATGAAAAGGCCAAAAAGACCGTCGATTTCATCAAGCGCTACGTGTTCCCGGGTGGGTTCCTGCCCTCGAATACGGCTATCAATAATTCAATGACGCGGGTTACCGATTTGCGCGCGATTCATATGGAAGATATCGGTCTGCATTACGCGAAAACACTAAGCGATTGGCGCGAACGATTTTTCGCTCATATAGCAGAGGTTCGCCAGCAGGGTTACACGGAAGAGTTTATTCGCCTTTGGGAGTTCTACCTCTGTTATTGCGAGGCGGCTTTTACCGAGCGTTCTATAGGCAATGTCCAGCTTCACGCGATCAAGCCTGACGCGCGGCCGTTGATGCACACAGCGTTGTAAAGCGGTCTCCGTCCGTCATAATAGGCGGATTAATCAACCTTTCGTCCGACATCGACAGGTTCGGCAGGAGACTTCATTGGCAATTCAAACCCGAGTCGTCGAATACAGCGTCGACGGCACCGTTTTCGAGGGCTATCTCGCCTGGGACGACGCGGTTTCCGAGACGCGTCCCGGCGTACTGGTGTCACACACGATCCGCGGGCGCACACCGTTCGAAGAGGCCAAGGCACGCGACCTTGCCGAGCTTGGCTATGTTGCGCTGGCGCTCGATGTTTACGGTAAGGACCAGATCGGCCACGAGGAACGTGGCCGCACGAATATGGATGCGCTCAAAGCGGACCGGCCCGGACTGCAGGCGCGCTTGAAAACGGCACTCGATACCCTCGCTCTGCAACCTGAAGTGGACAGTGAATGTCTTGGCGCGATCGGCTTTTGTTTTGGAGGGTTGTGTGTACTGGACCTGGTACGCATCGAAGCGCCCGTCAGGGGCGTCGCCAGTTTTCATGGCTTGTTCGATCCGCCGGGCAATACGGATGGCAACCAGAGCTCGGCTGCGGTACTGGCGTTACATGGCTGGGACGATCCACTGGCGAAACCGGCGTCGGTCGTTGCCCTGGGGCAAGAGCTCACCGAGCTGGGGTGCGACTGGCAAATTCATGCCTATGGCCATACGATGCACGCATTCACGAATCCGGCTGCCGATGACGCAGAGCGTGGCACGGTGTACGCCGAAGCCGCCAATCGTCGTTCCTGGTATGCCATGACATCATTTTTCACCGAAATTTTCGGCTGATTCACCTGGAGTTCAATGTGCGAAAACTGATTACGCTGAGCGCGTCGCTGGTGCTCATTACCGCTTGCGGCAAATCGGAAGAAGTAACCGAAACCGCCGAGGACGCGGCGAGTGGTTCCCCTGTCGCGCTCGAATTGGCCGGCGGGAATCCGGCCGCGGAGACCGCTGCACTTGAGATTGACGGCGAGTACATGCGCGAGATCGTCAAAGAGATCTCGGATGATCGCTACGAAGGGCGCGGCCCGGGTACACGGGGCGACAAGATGGCGCGCGACTACATCGCGGCGCGGATGCAGGAAATGGGTATAAAGCCGGGTGGTGAGGACGGCAGCTGGGAGCAACCGTTCGAGCTCGTCAGCGTGGATACCGATCAGCCGCCGGAGTGGACATTTTCGACGGCTGACCAGGCCGTAACGCTAAAGCAATGGGACGATTTCATCGTCGGAAATTCGGCACAAACCGAAAACGCGAACATCGAAAACGCGGAACTCGTATTCGTCGGCTACGGCATCCAGGCACCGGAGTACGATTGGGACGATTACAAGGACGTTGATGTGACGGGCAAAGTCGTCATGATCATGAACAACGATCCAGACTGGGACCCCGAGCTGTTCGCGGGCGAAACGCGCCTTTGGTATGGGCGTTGGGACTACAAGTACATCAAAGCAGCCGAGCAGGGCGCAGTTGGCGCGATCATTATTCATACCACGCCGTCAGCCGGCTACCCGTTCCAGGTACTGCAGACGTCCGGCACCGGCCCGCAGTTTGAGCTGCCGCTGGACGGCGAAAAACGCAGCCAACTGACCGGCTGGGTCACCAACGACGCGGCAACAAAACTCGTTGCGATGGCGGGCATGAACCTGGATGAACTGCGTGAGCGCGCCTACAACCGCGACTTCGAACCGGTTCCGCTTGGTGTCACAACCTCGATCGAGATGGACGCGACGATTGAGCGCGTCTACACGGCGAATGTGCTGGGTCTTATCGAGGGCTCGGATCCCGAACTCAAAGACGAGGTCGTCATTTACACGGCGCATCACGATCACCTCGGTATGGGGACGCCCAACGAGGACGGCGACAACATTTACAACGGGGCGATGGATAACGCGACGGGCGTCGCCCAGATTCTGGCCATCGCGCGGGCCTTGAAAGCATTGCCCGAAGCGCCGCGGCGATCCGTGCTGATCAATCATGTTGGTGCGGAAGAGCAGGGGCTGCTCGGCTCGAAATACTATGCGGCAAATCCGACGTTCCCCGCCGGCAAGATCGCCGCGAACATCAACTACGATGGCGGCAATATCTGGGGTCATACCCACGACACGACGTTTATCGGACTGGGTAAATCGTCAATCGATGAAATCGCTGTGATGATTGCCGAGGAGCAAGGTCGCGTTGTTAAGCCCGACCAGTTCTCGGACAAGGGTTACTTCTATCGTTCGGATCAATTCAGTTTCGCCCGTATCGGCGTACCGGCAATGTACCTCGACACAGGCACCGACTTTGTCGATCGTCCGCCGGGCTGGGGCAAAGAGCAACTGGATCACTTTACCGAGGTTGACTACCACCAGCCGACAGACCAGTACGATGACAGCTGGAACTTTGATGGCATGGTCGATGACGCACTGCTCGGCTACTGGACCGGCCTCGCGATCGCGAATGCGGATGAAATGCCACGCTGGGTGCCGGGCGACGAGTTCGAAGCGGCGCGCCTGGAAGCGCTGGCCGAGGTTGACTAGGCGGCGACGCTGATCGCGTTGCGCCCTGAGCGTTTGGCTGCATAAAGCGCCTCGTCGGCGCGATGCAGCCAGGCCTGCGGCGATTCGCCGCTTTTTAGTTCGGCAACGCCAACCGAAATGGTGACGGACTGGTCGTGGACCAGTTCGTTCGCCTCAACAAGCGTTCTGAGCTGCTCGGCGAGGTGCTCGCCGTGCGAGAGCGTTTGCCCTTCGAGCACGACAACAAATTCTTCGCCGCCGATCCGGTACAGGCTGTCGGTTACGCGAATTCGCAATTTCACGATTTCCGTTACGTCCTTGAGAATGCGGTCGCCGGCGGCATGGCCGTGAACATCGTTGACCTGTTTGAAATGATCGAGATCGATGAGCAGCAGCGAAGCTGTAGATTGATCACGATCATGCGAATTAACGATGTCCACCAACTTTTCGTCGAGTCTTCGCCGGTTACCGGCGCCCGTTAACGGGTCCTTGGTCGCAAGTCGCACGAGTTGCTGACGCTGTCGGTTCGTAATGAGTGAAAATGCATATGCGAACGAACTCATAACCACAATAGTAATCACCACCGTGGTGGTGGCATGTGTGTCCCGAAACTCGAGGAGACCGGGAATCAGACCGGCGATGGTAGCGAGCGACAGCACAATCGCTTCGCCGGGCCGCAGCAGATAGAAAATTGCCATCACGGCAGGGTAGACCCAATACACCTGGTGCGCGCCGATGATATAGACCGTTGATAACACGCCGCTGATACAAAACAAGGAAATGGCGATGCTGGCAACGCGTACACGGCGGGTATGGTAGACGTAGCAACCGAGCGCCAGGAAGCCGAGAACGATGATGGTATCAACAGCGGCTGCAATCCATTCGCCCTGCATATAACGAATGACGGCAAAAGGCAGCACACCCAGGGCGCCCGCGACGCTGAGTATCAGCGGCAGGTACGATTCAATCGTGTTGCGTCTGGAGTCCGATTGAATGATGTAGCGCCAGGCATCCAGTCCAGAATGCAGGTCCTTCACACGTGATCCCTTCGCGAACGCATCGTTTCGTTCGCCACGCCCCGGAGCATTCAAATTGCCCGAATGCGTACGGCCTGTCAAAATCTTGGCGGCGCAAAATATTCCAACAGGTCAATGATTTACGTGCGTTATGTACAGTCGTTGCTGTACTGAATTGATCAGGAGCGTTTGAAGCGGCTGAAAAACCCCGTCTTCTTTACGGCGTCTGTCTCGTCGCCTTCGTCGTCATTGCTAACTGGCGGATTGATTTTTAACGCCTTCAGGGTTTGCGTCATCGACGTTTCAATCTGATCTTCAATCGAATCAGGCGCCTCGGCGGGCGTCTGCGACTCGTTTGCGGCAGGTTCTTCCGGCTCGCGTAGCGACGGGTGCAGGTCTGCACTCAGGGCACGCACTGTCTTCAGGCGCTGCGAAGCGGACAGGTCCATGCCACCTTCCTGCTCTTCAAGCGTCACCTCGACGGCAGGTTGGCTCGTGTCTAGCTGCGGCTGCGCCGCGGCTGGAGCGGCTACGGCTTCGGGCGCGGACGGGGTCGGCACATCGGGTATTTCCGGCGCAAGTTCCAGGGCGACATTGCCGGTTTGGCCGGTGACAAGTTGCTCCTGCGCCTCGACGATGTCCAGTTCCTGGTTCGCTGTCGCGTCAACAGGCGGTTTGGCGAGAATCTGCGAGGCGATCAGGCTAATTTCCTCACCGAACAGCGTTTCCGCCATCCTGTCGTCGACGTCTTCAATAGATTTGGCTTTCGCAAGTCCACTCGCAATCTTCTCGAGTTCGGCGTCTGCTTTCTCGGGGGGTTTCTTCGTTGCTGCTGCGGCTGCAGCGACACCTTCATCAACAGCATCCGTTTCCGACTGCTTGCTCTGAATGCGTTCATTGATTGCATTGTCGAGCGTGATTTCCGGAATCGCAGCCGGCGCGGGTTCCGGCACTTCAGGCTCCGGCATTGCTGCCGGTTCGAGCTCGAGCACGGGTGGCTCGACGTTCTTGTTGCCATGTGCGACGGCCATCGCTTGTTCGAGTGCCTCGAGGTCGGGTTTCAGCTCGGCTAACGTTGGGTCACCACCGCTGTCACTGACCTCGTCCGTCGTCAACGCCGGTTCAACGTCGAGTGTGCCGTCAACGGCGTCCGAAAGCTCAAGCTCCGGCAGATCATTGAATTCTGGCGCCGCCGGCTCTGCCTCGATCCAGGATACGTTGCCAGATCTCGAGGTGCTTGCACCCGAGCTCGCCGAGGCCGCTGCAGCACCGCCGGTCCTGACGGCTGAACCGGAAGTGCAGCCAGAACCGGAGCCAGAGCCGGAACCGGAACCGGAACCTGTGAT
>JBCAZN010000024.1:0-13061 GCA_038533035.1 Pseudomonadota bacterium | reverse complement strand
AACGCACTGAAGAATCTCGGGCTGGAAACGCACGTGATCGAATTCGCGCCGTCACTAATGAACTTGCAGCTGGATGCCGATGGTGGCGCTATGCTGAAGCACAAGATCGAGGCACTCGGTGTGCAGGTGCACACCCAGCGCAATACCAGCGCTATTGTAGAAGGTAAAGATCGACGGCTGCGACTCGAGTTTGCTGACGGGGAGTCGCTGGAGACCGACCTCGTCGTCGTGTCCGCCGGGATTCGTCCACAAGATTCGCTGCTCGAGTGCCTGAAGGTCGATAAGGGTCCCCGTGGCGGCTTCGCCGTTGATGAACAATGCCGTACTGCAGACCCGAATATCTACGCGATCGGTGAGTGCGCGAGCTGGTCAGGGCAGGTCTTCGGCCTCGTCGCACCGGGCTATGACATGGCCAGGGTGGTTGCGACCAACCTCTGCGGCGGAGAGTCGCTGTTCACCGGCGCTGACATGAGCACCAAGCTAAAACTTCTTGGCGTCGATGTGGCCAGTGTTGGTGACGCGCATGCGAAAACGCAGGGAGCACAGAGCTACTGCTATACGGATGGACCTGCCGAGATCTATCGTCGCATTGTCGTCAGCGAAGACGGCAAGCGATTGCTGGGTGCCGTTCTCGTGGGCGATGCCGAACAATACGGTTTCCTGTTGCAGCTGCACCAGGGTGAGCAGGAAATTCCGGGCGGGCCCGAGTCACTCCTGCTGCCCGCTGAAGGCGATGATGCCGGCATGACCGACCTCCTCGGAGCGGATGCGCAGATATGTTCCTGCCACAACGTATCCAAGGGCGACGTTTGCTCGGCCGTAGTGGATGGTGCAACGAATCTGGCCGACCTTAAGAGTATGACTAAAGCATCAACAGGATGTGGCGGTTGTACCCAGCTGGCTACCCAGGTGTTAAACGCGGAACTTGAGGCCCTCGGCGTGACCGTCGACAAGAGCCTCTGCCCGCACTTCCCGTTGACTCGCCAGGAGCTCTATCATCTCGTCCGCGTCGAGAATATTCGCAGCTTCGACGAGCTGATCGAAAAGCACGGCACGGGCAGAGGCTGCGATATCTGCAAACCCACGGCGGCCTCGATTTTTGCAAGCTGCTGGAATGACTACGTTCTCGATACCGACAAGGCGCCTTTGCAGGATACGAACGATCACTTCCTCGCAAACATGCAGAAGAACGGAACCTACTCCGTTGTGCCACGGGTAGCCGGCGGTGAAATTACGCCGGACAAGCTCATCGTGCTGGGCGAGGTGGCGAAGAAGTATGATCTTTACACCAAGATTACCGGCGGCCAGCGCATCGACCTGTTTGGTGCGACCGTAGACCAGTTGCCACTGATCTGGCGCGAGTTGATCGACGCCGGTTTCGAGACCGGCCACGCGTACGGCAAGTCCGTTCGCACGGTCAAGTCCTGTGTCGGCAGCACGTGGTGTCGCTACGGCCTGCTCGACAGCGTCGGCATGTCGCTGCGAATCGAGAATCGCTACAAGGGGCTGCGCGCACCGCACAAGCTAAAGTTCGCCGTGTCGGGCTGCACCCGTGAATGCGCCGAGGCGCAAAGCAAGGATGTGGGCGTTATCGCAACCGAAAACGGCTGGAACCTGTATGTCTGCGGCAATGGTGGCATGCGACCGCGCCATGCGGATCTGTTCGCAACAGACCTCGACGACGACACATTGATTCGCTATATCGATCGCTTCCTGATGTTCTACGTGCGCACTGGCGATCGGTTACAGCGCACGTCAGTCTGGATGGAGGGTCTCGACGGTGGTTTGGATTACCTGCGCGAAGTCATTATCGAGGACAGCCTGGGCATTGCCGCCCAGCTGGAAGCGGAGATGCTGGCGGTCGTTGATACTTACGAATGCGAATGGAAGCGTGCGATCAACGACCCGGCAAGCCTCAAACGTTTCCGCAGCTTCATCAACTCGGATACGGACGATGAAAGTCTCCGCTTCGTGCGCGAGAGGGACCAGCGGCGTCCGGCCGCGAGTGGCGAAGAGGCGGAGGGCAAGACGACGCTGCAGGAGATCGCAGGATGAGTGTTCTTGCAGAGATCAGTGGCACTGGAACAATTGAGGCACCGTCGTGGACTTTCGTTTGCAGGCTGGCGGAGTTGTTGCCGAACTCAGGCGCGGCTGCGCTGGTCAGGGGCTGCCCGGTTGCGGTCTTTCGCCTGTCCGAAGACGATGTGTATGCGATCGGCAACGTAGACCCGTTCAGCAAAGCGTCAGTCTTGTCACGCGGCATCGTCGGCGATGTCGACGGCGTGCCTGTCGTGGCTTCGCCAATCTACAAGCAGCACTTTCGGCTCGACAACGGACAGTGCATCGAAGACGCTGACGTTGCAGTACCCAGCTATCGTGCACTGGTTGTAGACGGTGCCGTCATCGTTGAGACTTTGGAAAAGTAAGCTCAATGAGCGCGACTCGAAGTACGTGTCCATATTGCGGCGTTGGTTGCGGTGTCCTAGCCGAGTCGTTTGGCGATACGGTCCAGGTCACCGGGGACACGGCGCATCCGGCGAACGGCGGTCGCCTTTGCGCAAAAGGCTCACAGCTCGCCGAGACGTTGAAGTCTGATGATCGCCTGTCCACTCCGACGGTCGACGGTCAGGCGACTTCCTGGGAGACAGCGCTCGATGTCGTAGCGTCCAAGTTTAAAGATACGATAGATAAATATGGACCTGACTCCGTCGCGTTCTATGTTTCGGGCCAGCTGCTGACTGAGGACTACTACGTCGCCAACAAGCTCATGAAAGGAGCAATCGGCAGCGCAAACATCGATACCAACTCGCGACTGTGCATGGCCTCATCAGTTGTCGCGCACAAACGTGCGTTTGGTACTGATACGGTGCCGGTCGGTTACGACGACATTGAGGCGGCCGACCTGGTGATTCTCGTCGGCTCCAATCTCGCCTGGTGTCACCCGGTGCTACACCAACGGCTTCAGACGGCGCGTGCAGGCGGGGCGGGGCCCACCGTCGTCGTTATCGACCCCCGCGAAACCGCTACTGCTACCGACGGTGACCTGCACCTGCCGCTTCGTCCGGGAACGGATACGGTCCTTTTCAACGGACTGCTCAGCTGGCTCGACGAGAACGAGCTCGTCGACCGAGATTTCCTGAGTGCGTCGACGGAGGGCTATGCGAAGGCGTTACTTGCGGCCCGCGAATATCACTCGCCCGCGCACGTCGCCGAGCGTTGCGGGCTGAATCTGAGGGACGTCGAGGCTTTCTACCGGCTGTTCGCACGCACGCCGAAAACGGTGTCTATCTTCTCGCAGGGCGTCAACCAGTCTAGCGTCGGCACCGACAAGGCTGGCTCCATCATCAACGTGCACCTGGCCACCGGACGAATTGGTACGCGCGGTGCTGGTCCGTTCTCAATTACCGGACAACCCAATGCGATGGGCGGACGGGAGGTGGGCGGCTTGGCAAACCAGCTGGCGGCGCACATGGACTTCGAGCCGGAGGATGTCGACCGCGTGCGCCGATTCTGGGGTTATGAACGTATCGCGGACCAGCCAGGCCTCAAAGCGGTCGACATGTTTGATGCTATCCGGGACGGACGGATTCGTGCCATCTGGATCATGGGTACCAATCCGGCGGTCAGCATGCCGCGCGCCAACGATGTCCGCTTGGCGCTGGAGACTTGTGACTTCGTTGCCGTGTCGGATTGCGTGTCGAGTTCTGATACAGCCGCCTATGCAGACGTGCTGTTGCCTGCCTGTGGGTGGGGCGAGAAGGACGGCACGGTGACCAACTCCGAACGGTGTATCAGCCGGCAACGCGCGTTCATCAGGGTTGATGACGACGCACGTCCCGACTGGTGGATCATCAACGAAGTTGCGGCGCGCATGGGTTACGGCGAGAGCTTCCCCTTTACCTCGTCCGCGGACATATTCCGCGAACACGCGGCATTGTCCGCGTTCGAGAACGACGGTAGCAGGGATTTCGACATTGGTGCGCTGCAGGCGATATCTGACGACGAGTACGACGCGCTGGATCCGGTTTACTGGCCGTACCGTGACGGAGAGCCGCCGGCCGCGAGCCCGATCGACATCTTCGCAGGGCGCCGTTTCTTTACCGGGTCCGGCAAGGCGCGTCTCGTAACGGTGCGGAGCGCCGATGTAGCGGTCAGCGCCTGTGACGACTACCCGTTGCTGCTCAATTCCGGTCGCATCCGCGACCAGTGGCACACGATGACCCGCACAGGAATCGCCGCGAAACTGAATCAGCACACGCCGGAGCCGTTGCTGTCACTGCACCCGCTGGACGCACGGCGATTTGGCATAGCCGACGGGCAACTCGCCGATATCGAGAGTCGCCACGGCGATGCGCGAATGCGCGTTTGTACGACGCGCTCCGTGCAGCCGGGTAACGGATTTGTGCCGATGCACTGGTCGGACCGATTCGCATCGGCGTCCCGGGCGGGCGCATTGTTCGAAGGTGTCTGCGATCCGCTGTCAGGCCAGCCTGAACTCAAATCCGAACCGGTGAAAGTACAGCCAGCCAGCTGCGCCTGGCACGGGTTGTTGATGACGCGACCGGCCGGCCTGCCGTCAGAATGGCTCACCGATGCCAGTTATCGCGTGCACAGCCAGTTTGAGCACTGTGAGGTGAGCTTTCTTGGTTTTGATGTGCGGCCGGACGACTGGATCGGTCGTTTGAATGCCGCGCTCCCTGCGCCGGATCGACTGCTGCAGGTCGATGGGGAAGCAGCTTCACAGATCGTCGCCGGCATTTCGGGAGACCGGCTCGAGTGGTTGGCCCTGCTCGGCGTTAAGTCTCGGCACCGGGATGCCGGCTGGCTCGCGCGGCTGTTTGCCGAAACGAAGCTATCGTCCGATAGCCAGCAGGCGATCCTGCGTGGGCTGCCCGGCACGTACAAGCCGGACGTGCGCTGCGGCGAAACCGTGTGCGCGTGTTTCGGCACCAGCCGCGCGGCGATCGTTAACGTCGCACTCGATGGTGGCGTGCAGACTACAGACGGGATCGGCGCGGCGGTAAAAGCAGGGAGCAATTGCGGCTCGTGCCTGCCCGAGATTCGCCACTTACTGGATGAAGGTATCAACGGGAGCTGAGCATGGACTACCTTCCTGTCTTTATGGACATGCGCGAGAAACGCGCCCTCATTGTCGGCGGCGGTCTGGTCGCGTCGCGCAAGGCCGCGCTGGTCGCGAAGAGCGGCCCTGCCATGACGGTCGTCAGCCCTGAGATCAGCGACGCGATGCGGGTCGAGGTCGAGGCCGGCAACTTCCGCTGGATCGAGCGTGAGTTTCGAGATGAAGACGTTGCCGGGTCGTCCCTGGTGATCGCGGCGACCGACAAGCACGCGGTTAACCAAAGTGTCTATGCGGCGGCGTCCAGTCGCGGTATACCGGTTAACGTCGCCGACGAGCCGGAACTGTGTAGTTTCATCTTGCCGGCTATTGTCGATCGCTCGCCGCTGGTCGTCGCGGTCTCCACCGGTGGTAACTCGCCGGTGCTGGCGCGCTGGACAAAGGCGCTGTTCGATCGAATGCTGCCGGCTCGCCTGGGTCGTCTCGCGCGTCTTTGCGGACGGCTGCGCCCGAGCGTTGCCGAGCGGCTGCACGAGCCGCGGGCGCGTCGAAAGTACTGGGAGGACCTGCTGGCGGGACCAATACCCGACGCCGTTTATGCCGGGCGCGATCATGAAGCTCACCGGCTGGCGATGGCCGGCCTGGACCAGGCGGCTGATAAGGGAGCACCTGATGGCCGCGTGTACCTGGTTGGAGCGGGCCCCGGCGATCCGGAACTAATGACACTCAAAGGGCAGCGCGTCCTGCAGAAGGCGGATGTGGTTCTCTATGATCGACTCGTGCCGATCGAGATCCTGGAGATGTGTCGAAGGGAAGCCGAGATGGTGTATGTCGGCAAACGCAACGGCGACCACCCGATCCCGCAACAAGAGATTAGCGAGCTTCTCATCGGCCACGCGACAAAAGGCAAGTGCGTGGTGCGCCTGAAGGGCGGCGACCCGTTCATCTTTGGGCGTGGTGGCGAAGAGCTTGAACAGCTGGCAGAACTCGGAGTTCCGTTCGAGGTGGTTCCGGGCATTTCCTCGGCCAACGGCATGGCGAGCTACGCCGGCATCCCGCTGACTCACCGAGACCACGCACAGAGCGTCAGCTTCTGGACCGGCCATACACGCGACGGCAGCCTCGACCTCGATTGGCAAGGTATGTGCAGTTCGGGGCAGACGTTGGTGTTTTTCATGGGTCGCGCCAACGCATCTCTGATAAGTGAACAACTCATCGAGCACGGCAAGTGCCCGTCGGAGCCTGTCGCGTTGGTTCAGGCGGCAACCACGCGGCGCCAGCACATTGTACGTACAAGCCTGGCCACGCTACCCGCCGCCAGCGAACGACTGGACCTGTCATTGCCAACGATGATCGTGATCGGTTCAGTAGTCAGCCTGAGCAGCAAGCTCCGTTGGTTCGAGGGTTGTCTCGACGAGACGATACCGGTATTCCCGCCGCACCTTTCGTCGACGCGCGTTCAGAATGACGCAGCCTGAGGTCTCAATGCCGTTGTCCGGTAAGCGAATTGCCGTACCTGAATCCCGCTACCAGGACGTGCTCGATGGCCTGCTCTCGAGGCGAGGTGCGAACGTGACCGGGTGCCCACTGGTCACCACCGTTGACGCGCCGGACCCGGGCCCAGTACTCGAATGGCTCAATCGCTTCATCGATGATCCTCCCGACTTCCTCGTCTTGCTTACCGGAGAGGGGCTAATACGGTTGCATGGATTCGCAGAGAGGTCAGGCATCAGCAGCGAGCAGTTCAGGCGAGCGCTGCAACGGACCACGCTCATCTCACGCGGTCCGAAACCTGCCAGGGAACTGCGGGTCTTCGAGATGACGCCGGACTTGTTCGCCGTGGCGCCGACGACGGACGGTGTCATTGAGACCTTCAATGAACTGCCGCTGGATGGCGCGACTGTCGGTATCCAGCTCTATGGCGATGATCCGAACCAGAAGCTGGTGGATTACCTGGTTTCCCGGAAGGCGGACGTCTCGACGGTAGCGCCGTATCGCTACGCGCCGGATGCATCAAAAGCGAACATGCAAAAACTGATCGCCGATCTGCATCATGGCCGATTTGACGCCATTGTATTTACCAGCAAGTCTCAGGTGAATCGACTGTTCTCGTTCGCTGCGAACGCAGGAACAAAAGCGGAACTCGAGATCGGCCTGCAGCGAACCTGTGTCGCGGCGGTAGGACCGATCGTAGCCGACGTTCTGAGCGCAAATGGCTGCCGGGTAGACGTCATGCCAGAGAAACGCTTTTTCATGAAACCGCTCGTACAGGCATTATCGGAAGCGCTTTGACGCTCCCAGAAGGCAGGGGACAATCACCTTAGATTGGTCAGCTTATGGTCTTCTTGACGGCCATCTTATGAGTCAAATTACAAAGGGGTCTTTTCGTACCTGCGGCCAGCATCTGAGAACCACGTTCGATTGACTCAGATCGATTTGGCATCGATCCTCGCCGAGCAAGCGCTATTCTGGGTCGCCCAAAAGCGTGACGACGGCGCCAAGGTCATCTCGAAGCATTCCATGCATGTTTATCTGGATCCAGGTTTGCATCTCAAACACTTGGTCTACGGTGCGTTTGAATTCTTCGTCGCTCACCATGGCATCAAAGTCATAAGCTACGATAGGACTTAGCACCACCCGTTGGTCGCTGTTGCGCGCTAGTCGGCCAATCGTCCTGTGTTTGAAGAATTTCGATACGTCGGGATGCAGATTGCTTCGAATCTGCTCAAGATTAAACCGGCTTTGTTGAGACCGTCGGTCGTATCGGATGAGTGCAATGCGCAATTGCTCATCCGGTACCAAATCAAGTTGGCCGCTTGAGAGCAGCTCGATGAACGTCCCTGAGCGATGCGATACCTGCCAATACTCGTACCCGTTACGAAGCGCTAGTTTGATATCGGCGTCTTCTTCCGGTTTCGCGCTGCCGCGATCTAAAGCGATCCTTAGTGTTTCCAGCGCCACCACTACCCGATCATGTTCCAACGTCGACCGTGCGAGTTCATTTTGGATGATAGTGAAGTCCGCCTCGAGTCGAGAATGAATCAGCTGCTGTTTCTCTTGGTCAGTTCGAGCGTCGTTCCAGTTCGAGACCTGGATACCGATAAAGACACCGACCACGACAATGACGAAATCAATGCCGACCGCGAGCCAGTTCTGAGATTTGACGTGTTCAATTACGCGGCGCAAAAGCACGCTGATGGCTCCCTTTTTTCTTACAGAGTAGAGGAAATTCGATTGCGAGTTAAGGGCCGGTATGCGCTATTCGATATCCAATTTACCGGCTTCCCATCGGCCATCTTATGAGTCAAATTGCACTTCGAGGGCTTTTTGCTTTTCTGGAAGTGTTAACTACCGACTCTAGTAGCTGGGCGGCGCGTACGCATCGAGCATGTCTCGCAGGCTACCGCCCTTCTGGCACGTGCAGTTGTAGTTCTCGCCATTGAATCGATCGCAGGTCAGGGTATTTGGCGTGGGACAATCCTCGGCGGCATCGGCCGTTTGTTGAGGTGTGCCCTGGTTCGCGCATGCGGATAACGCGAGCAATGCCAGAACTCCAATACCGCACTTGATCGTAGAAATGTTCATGACCGGCCTCCTGTTCTCAGTATAGACCAGCAATCAGGTTGAGAGTGCGGGCGCCTGCCGTACTATTTAGTCAAAAGGACTGTGCGCTTCCCGGCCGGCGCAATCGTTAGCGACGCGCCAGAATTAAACTCGAGATAATCCGCTTCGACACCGTCACTGAAGATTACGCCATTCGCCGGCATGCGAGACGTCAGCCGCAGTGGTTCTGCAGCCGAGAGGCGACCATGCACCAGGGAGCATTGCGTGACCTGGCTCGGAAACGGTTCCCTGACCGAATAAACTAGTTGCTCCGAGTCCCAGGGGAGCCGACCGTTGTCGGGTGGTGGCGTGACCGTTCCGCCGAGTGCCGTAATCACACCGGCCGCACCGGCATAGACCGACTGCAGCCATCCGGTCGAACCGGCTCCGGTTGAGACAATGATGCCGCTCGACGAGTGCGTTTCCGACCGACCAGATACCTCGATCTCATACCTGGCTGATACGTGTGAGCGGGCGCCAATAAAGAAGTCATTAAATGCCAGCAACTCCTGGCCGTCAGACGACTTTGCTCGCGCCAACGTGACATTCTGCCTGTCGCTTTCGCCTTTCAGTGTCGCCTGCAGGTAGGAGTGAAACTCGCCGGCATTGAAGGGCAGCAAAACACCGTCGTATAGATCAGGATCCGGGTTAATCGCGAATACCGGCTGACCGTCGAGGTACTTCGCCGTGTTCGACACGAGTCCGTCCTGGCCGATCGTGACCACCAGGTCATCGCTGGCAAACGAAAACTGCGGAACGATGCTGCGGTCAATCACCTGGTGCTTCTGGTCCGCCGTGAATGAACTCACGACAGAACTCACCACGTTCCTGTATTTGTCGTGTGCTTTCTGGATGCGGTCGAACGAATGACCACTCTGTTCAAGCCAGAACCTTGCCTGTGCCGGCGTGTTGAACCGATGTACCAGTTCATCCAGTTCTGTTTGCCGTGTTACGACAACAATCTTCTCGAACAGAGTAGCCATCCTTGCTTCCCTCTAGTGCTCAACCTTGGAGCCGCTGCCAGATGCGACATAGTTAACAACCTTGCTCAGCAGATCCGGCGTAATGGTCAGGTTGTCGATCGATCCGGAGTTGGACGCCCACTCTTTGAGCGCGAGTCCGACCAAAGCCTGCGGTGGCATATCGCCGTACGGTGACAGCTTGAGTTCCTCTGCCTTGGCGCGAGACTCCGCAAGTTTCAACTCGTTCCTCGCCTGAGTATCGACCAGCGCCTTCTTCCTGTTCTCGAGTTCGACTTCCGTGTTCATCTCGGACTCACGAATCTTGCGCTCCTCCTCGACGGCCGCTTTACGCCGATCGTAGATGGCCTGGTCAGCCCGTTTGCTCAAGCCTTCCCTGAAGTCTGCCTCCAGTGCTTTCTGCATTTCGGGCGTCGCCTTTATCGATGTGAAGTGAAGTCCTTCAATCACGACACCGAGCGAGTTCAGGTCGGCCGCCGCGGATACCTGCTTCAGGACCTCTTTTGCAAGGCCACCGATTTCCGTCAGTGCGCGTTCCAGCGGCAGCTGACTGACAAGCGCCCGGGTGTGGCCCTGTACGACGTTAATAACACGTTGCACCAGCTTGCCCGGGTCTTCGGTTTTGTAGCGCTTGTTTTTCGTTTCAATGGTGTAGTCAAGACGAGCGGCAACCTCGAGCGGTTCGTCGAGCCTGTAGGTCAACGCACCCTGGATGGCGATCTCCTGGAAGTCCGCCGTTGTCTCAGTGAACACGAAATGCGATTCCTGGCTCGCGATAGGGATGGCGGAAACCGTCGTCGTAAGCGGCAGGTACCAGAAGTTGATGCCGGCGCCATGCTTTTTAACTTGCCCGTCCTTGAAGCAAATCGTGTACGTGTTGGGTTCGCCTTTGTAGTAGTTAAACATCATGTCACCTCCATGGTTATGTTGATGAATTCGTTACTTGATGACCTCGACCTTGCTGCGATCGATCACTCGATAAAGCTTGGCCGGTCGATGAGCGCCGTCGCGTCTGTCATGTCCTGTTGGCTCAATGACGTTTAACGCGAGAATTCGTTTTGCAAAATTGCGTGCGTCCAGTTTTTCGCGCGTGATGAGGTCATACAGATGACGCAACTCCGGCATCGTGAACTCCTCCGGCATTAGCTGAAACGCAATCGTTGAGTAGTCGAGCTTTGCAGCAAGTCGCTGCAACGCCATCTCAAGAATTTCCGGATGATCGAAGGCGAGGGCGGGCAGGTCGTCAATGGCAAACCAGCCCACACCTTCGGCGTCGGACGCCGCTTTGATCTCCAACGCATCTGACGGCATGAGGGCGTAATAGGCGACGCTGATAACCCGTTCGCGTGGGTCTCTGTTCGGTTCGCCGAACGTATAGAGCTGTTCCAGGTACGCGGCGTCGACACCGGTCTCCTCGCGGAGCTCACGCCTGGCCGCCTCGGGCAGACTCTCTTCCATCCCGACGAAGCCGCCTGGCAGTGCCCATTGACCGACGAACGGTTCCAGCGCTCTCTTTATAAGCAGCACCTTCAGCTCGTCGTTTCTGACCGTGAAGATGACCACGTCTACAGTGACCGCGGGGTGGGGATATTCGTATTCGTACGCCATAGCTCGGACTTAGTTTATGTATTCAGTACACGAATAGTAAATGTACTAGATACACTAAGTCAAGCAATTAATGCTCGTGGCATACGCTGCACACCAAAGCCTTGTGGTTATTGGCCTGCAGGCAGGTGCGACCCGTCTTATGTTAACTGGGCTTAATCAATCGTGATCAACGTTTCCGCGTCGGCATCGACATCTGCCGGCGTGCCGGTGCCACTGTCGCCGCGCAGACGCACTGTATAGTTTCCGACCGGCACCGAGACCGGCAGACCGTTCGCCGTGCCGGTCGCAACGACATTGTTGTTGGCGTCGAGCACTTCAAAAGGCGAATCGACCGCTTGCCTAATTGCACCTGCCAACTCATCGGCGTTCTGTGCGTCAAGATAGGTGCCGTTGCCGAGCTCCGCCCAGCGCTGGAAAGTTTTCTGCAGGGCATATTCGTCGATCGCAAAGCCAACAATGTTGACGCGCACGTCCGTGCCTGAGGCGGTGAGCTTTTTGATCGTTGCCTCCGGATTGCCATCGCAGGTTTCCTCGCCGTCGGTAACAAGCACCACGACGCGTTCACCGGTCACGCCGGCCAGGTCCTGGCTAACCATCTCCAGCGATGCAGCGATCGGCGTTTTGGACAGCTCTTGCGGTTCGATCGCATTGATCTTCGCAATTGCCGCAGCGCTGTCCAGCGGGCCCAACGGAATTTCCAGGTCGGTGCGGCAGGACCGGGCTTCTTTTTGGCCGAAGGCGCGAAACGCAAACGGCGTTCCGGCAGGAATGGTTTCCGAAACGAGTTTCACCAACGCTTCGCGCGCAATGACAATGCGGAACTGATCGTTAAGCTTTTGCCACATCGAGCCCGACGCATCGAGAATAACGAGGACGCCGGAGTTTGCACTGATGCCGGTGGTCTTCGAGCTCTTGACCCGAATCGTTCCGTAACTTGCCGCGGGCGTTACCTGGACGGTTGCGTGCGCCAGTTCCCGCTTGTTCATGATGTAAATCACGGTGTACGTGCCCGGCTCATCGGGCGCGAGCAGCGTGAGCGGGTTGCCGCGTCGCGTGTACGCGTAACTCTCCCAAACATCGTTACCCCTCAAGCCGACAAAGTCGCGCGCGTTTCCGGGTCCTTCCCAGGTCACCTGGAATTCGCTGCGTGCGACCACCGTTTCCGGCACGATCAAGGAAGCCGATATCGGTGTAACAGTGAGCGGCACGGCAGCGAGGATGACATCCTCATTGCCCTGCTGGATGTAGCGAATCGTATATTCGCCCTCGTTATCGGGCGCTGTGAGTAACACGGGTTTGTCAACGGCATTCGCATAGCCGTATTTGTAATCGATGCCATCGGTATCAGTATCACCGATTGCGATATAGCCGCGACTGCCTTCCGGTTTGGTAAAGGCGACTTCAAATTGCGCACCGGCGACGACCTCGGCCGGCGCGTCCAGCGTGGCATCCACGCCGCCAACCACGATGGTAGCTTCGGCAAGGTCACGATGTTTGGTGCCGGCGGTTTGACTGCGCATGACGTAGCGCACAAGGTACCGGCCGGGCGCGGTGGGCGCCGTCAATATCGCCGGGTTACCTTTGTGGGTGTATTGGTAGCCATAGGTATAAGAGTGCGGTTCGCCGTCAACATCCGTCACCGACGTCAGTGCTTCCGTTTCACCGCCCGAGACATCGATTGAGGCCGGCGCAAAATTCAACGTGAATTGGGAAGGCCCTGACTCCCGACAGGACTTCATTGCGCTGACGGATGTTGACGGCGAACCGCACTCTTATACCTATGGCTACCAATA
>JBCAZN010000023.1:0-13657 GCA_038533035.1 Pseudomonadota bacterium | reverse complement strand
GGCGGCAGCCTGGAGGGTCCAGGCAGAGGCCATGACGGCGGACCAGTACTTTGCGGACGGCAACCGGCTGTTTCGCGATGATCTCTACTGGGCGGCATTACTCCGCTATCGCCAGGCCAGCGATGAGGGTATGAATACGCCGCTGTTGCACTACAACACAGGTATCGCGCACTACCGCGCCGGGCAATACATTCGTGCGCGCGACGCCTTGCTGCAGGCACTGGATGACCCGCAACTGCGCGTTGCCGCACACTACAACCTCGGCCTGAATGCCTACGCACTGGGCGAGGTCGACGAGGCCTTGCGATGGTTCCGGCTCGCGCGCGACCAGAATCTCAATCCGGACCTGCAGAACTATGCAGTTGTCGCGATCGCGCGGATACGCGGCGAGCGCGAACAGCCGGACGAATTTGAGGTGCGAGTCGCCGAGCGCGAGAAGAAACGTGATTTCTCTGACTTGACCCTGAGCGCGCGCGTCAGCTTCGGCCAGGATGACAACGTTTTCCGCTCACCCGATCAGCCGTACATCGACTTTTCAAGCTCAGCGGAGCCGGTCGTCACGCCGCAAGTCGTTTCCGGCGCCTACATGCCGGTGCACTTGGGCGTCAGATACCAGATCAACAGCTACAAGTACGAAGGCTTTTACGTCGGTTACCGGCTCAGCGGCCGCTACTACCAGGACCAGGAACTCGAGAACGCCAACGAGTATCAGCACGAAGCAAGTTTTGGTAACGAGTACTATCGCAAAGAGGGTACGCGGGTACGGGAAGTACACAGTGCTTTCCGGGTCGCGCAGCATGACGAAACCTATTTCGACCCGGACGACGGCACGACTCGAGACGTGGACGGCGTCGCTATCGACGACCGTATGGATTACATGCGGTACGGCCCGGAGGTTTCGTTCCGTCAGGCGCACGAACGACTCGCCATCGGCGCACGAATCAAGGCACAGCTCTGGAACTACGAAGAAACTGAAGTCGTACCGGAGTACGACCATGAATACTGGATGGTCGACCTGTACGGACAGTACAAGTTTTCACCGTCGTCGCTGTTTCGAGTGAAGCTGCGTGGCTACACACGGCGCTTCGGCGACCGTCCCTCTTACGATCTCGACGGCCAACCACGTCTCGGTAACCCGGACATCCGTTACGACTACTACGCGGTCGAGCTGACGGCCCGGCAGCGCGTCAGCGACTCGTTCTGGTTTGGCTTTGACATCGGCCGCACCGAGCGCATCGACAGCTACGCTGGCTACAACGACTACACACGCGACATGGTCGGCGTTGAATTGCGCTGGGACCCGGGCCGCCGCTTCGACCTTGAAGCGCGCGGCGAGTATTTCCTGTACGACTACCCGAATGCCTTTGCATTCCACAACCCGGCGGCCGGACCGAAGACGCAGGAGTCGGCTCGTATTTCGCTGATTGGCAATTTCCGCATGACGCGCCATCTGTACCTCGTTGCCGAGGCGCGCTACCGGGAAACTGTGTCCAACGACTCGCGTATTCAATACGAACGAAATCAGTACGTACTCGGAGTTCGATGGGTGCAGTAATGCTGCTAAACTGCCGCGCTTCCCCTTGCAGGCAGCACCCCGTTGGACGTCACACCGATACTTGACCAGCTGAACGACGCGCAACGTCAGGCCGTTACGGCGCCGGCGGAACCGGCGCTGGTCATAGCGGGCGCCGGTAGCGGCAAAACCCGGGTGCTGGTGCACCGCGCCGCGTGGCTGATCGACGTGGAGGGCGTGTCGCCGCAGAGTCTGCTCGCCGTTACGTTTACCAACAAGGCGGCCGCTGAAATGCGCGGGCGCATCGAGTCGCTTCTGAATCTGCCGGTGCAGCACCTCTGGATTGGCACCTTCCACGGCCTTGCACATCGCATGCTGCGACGTCACTGGCGCGAAGCGAACCTGCCGCAGGGCTTCCAGATCATCGACTCCGACGACCAGCTGCGGTTGATCAAACGCCTCCTCAAGAACCTCGAGATGGACGACAGCCGCTGGGTGCCAAAGGAAATCCAGTGGTTCATCAACGGCCAGAAGGATGAAGGCCTGCGACCGCAGCATCTCGACGACGAGGGTGACCCGAACCGGCGGCAGATGATCTCGCTGTACGAATCCTACGAGGCCGTCTGCCAGCGCGGCGGTCTCGTCGACTTCGCGGAGTTGCTGCTGCGCGCGCATGAGTTGCTGCGTGACAACAAGGAACTGCTTGAGCACTACCAGCGCCGCTTCCAGCATTTACTCGTCGATGAGTTCCAGGACACCAACGCGATCCAGTACGCGTGGCTGCGACTGCTGGCTGGCAACAGCGGCGTGCCGTTCGTGGTGGGTGATGATGACCAGTCGATCTATCGCTGGCGTGGCGCGCGCGTTGAACATATCCACCAGTTCCAGAAAGACTTTTCCGGCACACGGGTGGTCAAGCTCGAGCAAAACTATCGCTCGACCGCGACGATCCTGAACGCTGCCAACGCCGTTATCGCCAACAATGGCTCGCGCATGGGCAAGAACCTCTGGACCGACGGCGCAGAGGGTGAAGCCATACGCGTGTATTCGGCCTACAACGAACGCGACGAAGCGGATTTTGTCATCGGCAGGCTGCGTGACTGGATTGCGCAGGGCAACGCGCGCGCGGACTCGGCGATCCTGTATCGCTCCAATGCGCAATCGCGTGTACTTGAAGAAGGTCTGATCAACGCGCAGATCCCGTATCGAGTTTACGGCGGACTGCGATTTTTCGAGCGCATGGAAATCAAGGACGCGCTGGCTTATCTGAGGTTGATCGCGAATCGCAACGACGACTCGTCGTTTGAGCGCGTCGTCAACAAACCGACCCGCGGCATCGGCGCACGCTCGCTCGAGCTTATGCGCAATTATGCTCGCGCGAACGCCTGTTCCATGTGGCGTGCGGCCGGCGCGATCGCGAGTGACGACCTGAACGGGCGCGCAGCAAACGCCATCGCCGCGTTCATGTCATTGATTGAGCGGCTTGACCGCGAAACGAAAGGGCTCGACCTGCACGACCAGGTTGATCACGTCATTTACCAGAGCGGTCTGATCGACTTTTTCAAAAAAGACAAAGGCGAGAAGGGCGAGACGCGCATCGAGAACCTCGAGGAACTGGTCTCTGCGGCCAGAAGTTTCACGCCGGATCCGGCCGAGGAGATGGCGCCACTCGACGAGTTCCTGTCGCACGCGGCGCTCGAGGCCGGCGAGGGCCAGGCGGACGCGTGGCAGGACTGCGTGCAGCTCATGACGATGCACTCGGCCAAAGGGCTCGAGTTTCCGCTGGTTTTTATGTGCGGTATGGAGGACGGCCTGTTCCCGCATCAGCGCTCGATCGCCGACCCGAACGGACTCGAGGAAGAACGCCGCCTGTGCTACGTCGGCATTACACGCGCGATGCAAACTCTGTACATCACCCACGCCGAGCAACGCCGCCTGCACGGCATGGACAATTTTTCACAGCAATCCCGCTTCATCAGCGAAATTCCGGACGAGCACATCGAGGAAATACGACCTCGCGTGCAGGTCTCCCGACCGATGCGCAATACACGCCCGACCGGCCGCAGCAGCGCCTCTGGCGGTGGCGGCAACGAGCTCGGCATTCGTCTCGGCCAACAGGTGCGGCACAAGAAATTCGGCGATGGTGTGATTCTCAACTGCGAGGGCCAGGGTGCGCACGCCCGCGTTGAGGTCAATTTTGAGAACGCCGGCACAAAATGGCTGGTTCTGAGCTACGCAAACCTTGAGTTAATGTAAACTAAGCCACTGACGCTGAAAGGTTTTGCGGCGCCCCACAAAGGCTCGTCAAGAAAAATGAAAATACTGATTCTCGGCGCCGGGCAGGTTGGTTCGTCAGCGGCGTATCACCTGTCTCGAGAGGAAGCCAACGAAGTCACGGTCGTTGACATGCGGCCCGACGTCCTGCGCGAACTGCAGGATCGGCTGGATATTCGCACGGTTGTCGGGCACGCCGCGTACCCCGACGTATTGGAGCGTGCCGGTGCCAACGACGCCGACATTGTTGTCGCGCTGACCGACACCGACGAGACCAACATGGTCGCCTGCCAGGTTGCCTACACGGCGTTTCGCACCCCGACAAAAATTGCGCGTATTCGCTCTGCCGAATACATGAACGCCACGAAGCTTTTTACGCAGGATGCGATTCCGATCGATGTGCGCATCAGCCCGGAACAGCTCGTTTGTACCTACATCGAACAGCTGATCCTGTACCCCGGTTCATCACAGGTGCTCGATTTCGCGGACGGCCGTGTGCGACTGGTCGGCGCCAAGGCGGATCGCGAAGGCCTGCTCGTCGGCCAGCGGATCGCGACACTTAAAGACCACATTACCAATACCGAGGCGCGCATCGCCGCGATCTACCGGCAGGGCAAAGCCATGCTCCCGGACGGCGATACCGTAATCCAGGAAGGCGACGAAGTGTTCTTCATTGCCGACCGCAAGGACATTCGCGTTTTCATGAGCGAGATGCGCCGGCTCGAAGACCCGGTGCGACGCGTTGTTATCGCGGGCGGTGGCAACATCGGTGTGCGACTGGCGCTTGCGCTGGAGCAGACCAACCAGGTCAAGATTATCGAGCGTGACCCGACACGGGCGCGGCAGATATCGGAGCAGCTGAATCGCGCGATTGTGCTGGTCGGCGATGCGGCCGACGAAGAGCTGCTGCTTGAGGAGAACATCGACAACGTCGACGTATTCTGTGCGCTCACAAACTCCGAGGAAGCGAACATCCTGAGCTCGATGCTTGCCAAACGACTGGGTGCGCACAAGGTTATGGCACTCATCAATCGCGCTTCTTACGTCGACCTCGTCGAGGCCGGCAGTATCGACATTGCCATATCACCGCAGCAGGTCACCATCGGCTCGCTGCTCGCACACGTGCGTCGCGGCGATGTCGTCAAGGTGCATTCACTGCGTCGCGGCGCCGCCGAGGCGATGGAAGCCATTGCCCACGGCGACAAAGACAGCTCGAAGGTCGTCGGCCGCAAGATCGAGGACATCGAACTGCCGAAAGGCACCGCGATCGTCGCGATTGTGCGCAACGATCAGGTCATCATCGCGCACCACGACACGGAGATCGAATCCGACGACCATGTCATCCTGTTCATGACCGATCGCCGCAAGATCGAGAGCCTCGAAAGCCTGTTTCAGGTAGGTGTGTCCTTCGTTTAGGACCGGCCGACGCTCATGAACTGGACCGTCGTACAACGAATTCTCGGGCTGCTGCTGATGATGTTCAGCCTGACGATGCTGCCGCCCGTCGCGTTCAGTATTTACTACGAAGACCACTCCTGGCTGCCCTTCGTCCAGGCGTTCGGTTTAACGCTGGCGTCCGGCCTGCTTATCTGGCTACCCGTGCATCGTTCGAAAAAGGACCTGCGCCTGCGCGACGGCTTCCTCGTGGTCGCCGCGTTCTGGTCGGTACTCGGAACGTTCGGCGCCGCACCGCTGTACCTTGCGCCGGACCTGTCGTTGTCATTTACCGACGCCGTGTTCGAATCGATGTCCGGCCTCACAACGACGGGTGCGACCATCCTGACCGGGCTGGACGAGCTGCCGGTTTCAATCCTCTACTATCGCCAGCAGCTGCAGTGGCTCGGCGGCATGGGCATCATTGTTCTTGCCGTTGCGGTACTGCCGATGCTTGGCGTGGGCGGCATGCAGCTGTACCGGGCCGAAACGCCAGGACCGGTCAAAGACACGAAGCTGACGCCGCGCATCACCGAGACCGCCAAGGCACTCTGGTATGTCTATCTCGGTTTTACGATCGCCTGCATGATCGCGTACCGACTCGCCGGCATGCCGTTGTTCGACGCCCTGTGCCATGCCTTCTCGACCGTTGCGATCGGGGGTTTCTCTACACATGACGCGAGTATCGGCTATTTCGACAGCGGCCTGATTGATGGCGTATCGATCGTTTTCTTGTTCGTCGCGGGCATTAATTTCTCGCTGCACTTTTTCGCGTGGCGCTATGTGTCGGTCAAACACTACGTGCAGGACCCCGAGTTTCGCGCCTATACCGCCTACCTGTTCGCGCTGTCGGCGGTGGTAGTAATTGCGCTCTACTACTACCGTGGCTTCGACAACGCAGGCGAGACATTCCTGGGCGGTGTGTTTCAGGCCGTTTCGATTGCGACGACGACCGGCTTCACGACCGAAAACTTCACCGTGTGGCCGGCGGCATTGCCCGTAATGCTGATCTTCGCCAGTTTCATTGGCGGTTCGGCCGGCTCAACGGCCGGTGGCATCAAGGTGGTGCGCTGGTTGCTGGTCTACAAGCAGGGCGCCCGCGAAGTTGCACGCCTCGTGCATCCGAGCGCGGAGATTCCGGTAAAGCTGGGCAGCAAAGCCGTTCAGCCGCGCGTTATCGACGCGGTCTGGGGTTTCTTTGCGGTTTACATCATCGTGTTCGGCGGCATGCTGCTCGCTATGATGGCGACCGGCCTCGACCAGGTGACGGCATTCTCCGCAGTTGCAGCAACGCTGAACAACTTGGGCCCGGGTCTCGGCGACGTGTCGCGCGGCTTTATGACGTTGAGCGATCCCGCCAAGTGGATTGCGGTCGTCGGCATGCTGCTCGGCCGTCTTGAGATCTTTACCTTGTTGGTACTCATCACCCCGACGTTCTGGCGCCACTAGCAGCCTGTTGAAGATGATCGATCGGTTCAACAAGGTTATCGGCAAGACCGTCTCCTGGCTAACGCTGTTCATGGTCATCGTGACGTTTGTTGTCGTCGTTATGCGTTACGTTTTCGACGCCGGGCTGATCTGGCTGCAGGAGTCCGTTGTCTGGATGCACGCTGTTGTATTCATGCTCGGCGCTGCTTATACGCTGCAGCAGGAAGAACATGTCCGCGTCGACATTTTCTATCGCGAGATGTCGGCGCAACGAAAGGCCTGGGTTGATGCTATTGGGGTCGTCATTTTCCTGTTTCCGTTGTGCGCATTTTTCGCATGGAAGTCGTTCGACTTCGTCACTATCTCGTGGAAGCTCGGCGAATCGTCACGCGAGTCCGGCGGGTTGCCATATCCGCTGATACCGATGCTCAAGACCGTCATCGTGATCGCGCCCATGTTGCTCGCGTTACAGGGTGTTGCGCTGCTGCTGCGCAGTGTTCGCACATTGAGGGGCGGCTGACATGGAGTGGGTTGCCGGCCTCCTGTTTGTTTCCGTTGTCCTGATCCTGCTCGCGGGGTTTCCGGTCGCTTTTACGCTGGGCGGCACCGCTTTGCTGTTCGCGGTTTTTGGCATTTTCGGCGGTGTATTCAACGAGGCGCTGCTGTCGGGATTGCCGAACCGGATATTCGGCATCATGACCAACGAAACGCTGGTTGCCGTGCCGTTGTTCGTCTTTATGGGCGTCACGCTCGAGCGTGCGCGCATCGCGGAGGAACTGCTGGAAACACTGAGCGCCCTGTTCGGCACGCTGCGCGGCGGCCTTGGCGTTTCGGTAACGCTGGTCGGTATGCTGCTCGCGGCCAGCACGGGCATCGTGGGTGCGACGGTCGTCACGATGGGCCTGTTGTCTCTGCCAACGATGCTGAAGCGCGGCTACTCGCCCGAAATCGCGACCGGCACAATCTGTGCGTCCGGAACGCTGGGGCAAATCATCCCGCCGTCGATCATTCTCGTCATGCTGGGCGACGTCATGACCACGGCATACCAGCAGGCGCAGCTCGAGATGGGCATCTTCTCGCCGAAGACGGTATCCGTGGGTGACCTGTTTGCCGGCGCATTGATTCCCGGCCTGCTGCTCGTTGCGCTGTACGTCATCTATATTCTTGGCGTTGCGTTTTTCAAACCGGCCGCGATGCCAGCCCACAGTCGTGAGCCGGAGGAACGGGTCACGCTGTTGCAGGTGCTGCACGCGCTGGCACCACCGTTAATTCTCATCTTTGCGGTTCTTGGCTCAATACTCGGCGGCTACGCCACGCCAACCGAAGCGGCAGGCGTCGGTGGCATGGGCGCACTGTTGCTGGCGATCAGTCGGCGACAACTTAGCGTCGAGCGGCTCCAGGAGATCATGCGCAGCACCTTAAAGATCAGCTGCATGGTGTTCATGATCCTGATCGGCGCATCGATCTTTTCGCTCGTATTTCGAGGTTACGGCGGTGACGACGGCGTGCGGGCGATTCTTGACGCGATTCCGGGGGGCGTCATCGGTGCGATGCTCGTCGTCATGCTGGTCATGTTCCTGCTCGGCTTTGTACTCGACTTCATCGAAATCACGTTTGTGGTGGTACCCATCGTCGGGCCCGTGCTGCTGGCAATGGGTCTCGACCCGGTCTGGCTGGGCATCATGATTGCGATCAACCTGCAGACCTCGTTCCTGACGCCGCCATTCGGTTTCGCGCTGTTTTATCTGCGCGGCGTTGCACCACCCGAAGTCACTACCTCACAGATCTACCGCGGCGCGATTCCGTTCGTCGCGATCCAGGTGCTTGCCCTGCTGCTGATCGCGGCATTCCCCGAGCTCGTGACGTGGCTGCCTGGAAAGATCTACGGCAACTAACCTCTATGGAACAGGCATCGCCTCGAGGACAGCGCCGCTAAACATTTCGACAAGTTCGCCGGTGCAGGCTTCATCGATGATGTATGGCGGGGCAATCAGCACGTGGTTGCCCCGTCTGCCATCGATCGTGCCACCCATCCCGTAGCACATCAGTCCGCGCTGCATCGCGGCAGACTGCACGGCACCGTGTGCTTTGGCGGCCGGATCGAGCGGCTCTTTGGTAATTCTATCGGCAACGAATTCAACGCCGATAAACAAGCCGCGGCCGCGAACATCGCCGACATTCGGGTGCTCGCCCAGCGCGTCCTGCAGTTGCCTTTTAAGTTGCTGCCCGCGCGCCGCAACGTTGGCAAGCAGGTCATCGTCACGAATCGTTTTCAGTGTCGCGAGTGCAGCCGCGACGGCGGTCGCGTGACCCATGAACGTGTGACCGTGCTGGAAGAAGCCGCTGCCATCACGAATCGCGTTTGTAATCTCATCGCGACACAGCATGGCGCCGATCGGCTGGTAGCCGGCGGCCAGCCCTTTGGCCATCGTCACAATGTCCGGCGTCACGCCATCCTGTTCATACGCCATCATCGTGCCGGTGCGACCGGTTCCGCACATGATTTCATCAAGAATCAGGAGCACACCGTGCTGGTCACAGATCTCGCGAACGCGTTCGAAGTAGCCCGGCACAGGCGCGACGGCGCCAGCGGTTGCCCCGACAACGGTTTCGGCAACGAAGGCCGCAACGTTACTGGCACCAAGCTCCAAAATTTTTGCTTCAAGCTCGTTGGCGACCCGCTGGCCGTAGTCCGCGGCGGACTCCTCGTCGTTGCGGTCCCGATATTCAAAGCACGGCGCGATATGGTTGCCGGGCATCAGCAAGGGCCGGAATGGCTCACGACGCCATTCGTTGCCACCGACAGACAGCGCGCCGAGCGTATTGCCGTGATAACTCTGACGTCTTGCGATGAACAGCGTGCGCTCGGGCTGGCCCGCCTCCAGGTGGTACTGGCGCGCAAGCTTCAATGCCGCCTCGACGGCCTCTGAGCCGCCGGCGAGCAGCATGACCTTGCCCATACCGGGCGCGTTGCCAACGAGTGTCTCTGCAAGCTCCTCTAGAATCGCGGTTGTGAAGAATGCGGTATGGGCATAGGGCAACTGTGCGACTTGTTTCTGCACCGCTTCGATAACCGCGGGGTGGCTGTGTCCAAGACAGGAAACGGCAGCGCCGCCGCAACCATCGAGATAACGATTGCCGGATTCATCAACGATAAAACAGCCGTCGCCGCGTACTGCTTTTACAGGCGTAGACAACAGTGTTCTGTGTAATGCTTTACTCATTCGGTTTACCAGTAAGCACTGACGCGCGACAGTTGCCTCTCAGCCTCCTCGACGATGTCTACGGCGTCCGCCCCGGTCTTGGTCACGAGCAGCGTGATCAACGCTTGCACGACCGCCATGGCGCCCGTGAATGAGTGATAGAACGACGGCGACTCGTTCTTCGTCAGGATCGTGTGCACCGCGGCTGTTGCCGCGGGCGAAACCACGCTGTCGGTAACCGCGATGACTTTCGCGCCCGCCTCGACAGCAAACTCAACCGCGTCGATCGTAAGCAACGTGTACGGCGGAAACGAAATGACAAGCAGGCTGTCCTCTGGCCCGATACCGCGCAGCTTGTCGGCGAACGTTCCCGCGCCGGTGTCGAGCAACAGGCTGTTGTCCTGGAATAACTGGTACGCGTAATGGAACAGAAAGGCCGGCGCATGCGCGCCGCGTAATCCCAGCACGTACACACGACGACTGTCGTGCAATGTTTCCGCGGCCGCATCCATGACCGCATAGTTGTCGTCGCCAAGCGAGCGCTCGATATTCGCGATTTCCTGTGCACGCAGGTCCGCGAACAGCGCGTCGTCGCCACGCTCGGCACGTTTTTGCACATCCTGCAGGCGCTCTGCAAACTCGGGCGCCGGTGTCCTCAGCCGTTCGCGGAACGGTTCCCGCAAAGTTTCGTAGTCTCCGAAGCCCAGTGTCTTGGTGAGTCGTGAGATGGTCGCCGGCTTTACGCCTGCCTCCCGAGCGACGGTGCGCATCGAGTTGAGGCCGACTTCCTCCGGGTTTTCCACCATGAATCGGGCGGCTTTTTGTAATTCCGGTGTCAGCCGCGGATACGAGTCGACGAGCAGTCGAATGGTGTCGGGATATCTGCTTTCCAATGTAACCAATCCACGCGGCAATTCGGGCCTGAGCCCTTACGATTAAAGAGATGAAACAAATGGATCATGCACACTGTATACTGAATCATTTGTTGCTTTAAGGGAAGGCTTCAGTTAGGTTTATTTTGATTAGTTATAAGACAAAGTGACCCGCTGCGGGTCACATCAAGAGCACGACCAAAAACCAAGGGGGACATTCCTGATGAATAAGCAGTCCTACTCCTGTGGTGCATTAGCCGTTGCGCTGATTGCATCCGGGTTCACGTTCCAGAGCGCTCTGGCACAGGATGACGGGGCGATCGAGGAAGTGGTAACGATCGGTTCGCGTAATGCTGCAAAACCGCGCTCGGCATCCGACTCAACGGTGCCGATCGACGTGATCGACGGCGATTCGTTCGACGCACTGGGCAGCACCGCTGACCTGACCGATAACCTTAAAGCTGTCGTTCCGTCCTACACGGCGACGCCGGCCACCGGTGACGGTTCCGCGTTCGTACGTCCGACATCACTGCGCGGCACGGCACCTGACCAGATGCTCGTACTTATCAACGGCAAACGTCGCCACCGATCGGCACTCGTGCACTTCTTTGCACCGGCTGCCGGTAACGGCGCGCACGGTCCGGACGTCGGCATGATTCCGAGCCTCGCGATCAAACGCGTTGAGGTGTTGCGCGACGGCGCGTCGTCACAATATGGCTCTGACGCCATCGCCGGTGTCCTTAACTTCGTCATGCGCGACGCCTCTGAAGGCGGCAAAATGATGGTCCAGTACGGCCAGCATTACGAAGGTGAGGACAGCCTGAAGATCGGCGGCAACATCGGTATGCCGGTCGGTACCTCCGGGTTCGTTAACGCTTCGTTCGAGTACGTCGACAATGATGCATTGTCGCGCGGTATCCAGCGCCCCGATGCGCAGGCGCTAATTGACGGCGGCACGCCCGATGTTGGCCAGGACGCACCGTTCGGCGATGCGCCGCTGGTACAGACCTGGGGTCGCCCGCAAACGGAAGGCGTTCGTGTTTTCGTTAACTCCGGGTTCGAAATCAATGGCAACGCCGAGCTGTATGCCCGCTTCGGTTATGCCGACACGGACGGCCGCTACCGGTTCTTCTATCGCAGCCCGACACACTCGACGTTCACCACGCCGCGTGAGTTTGGCGACGGTTGCCCGATTTGCGACCCGGATCCTGCCTCCGACCCGATGGATTTAATCCCGGACGCACTCAGCCTTCGCGACCAGGGCTTTACCGGTCTGCCAGGCGGCTTCACGCCGTTCCTCGATGGTGCTCAGAAAGATGGCAGCCTCGTTGTTGGCGTGACCGGTGAGTTCCAGAGCGGCATGGTCTACGACCTGAGCTACAACTACGGCAAGAACGAGCTGAATTATTTCCTGAACAACACGGCGAACCCGTCGCTGGGCCCGGGCGATCTCTCGAGCCTGCCGCAAATGGACTTCGACGTTGGCGGCTACGCGCAGACGGAGCACACGTTTAACGCGGACTTCTCGGTACCAATGAATGACGCGATGAACCTGGCGTTCGGCTTCGAAGCGCGCGAAGAGACCTTTACGGCGTTTGCGGGCGAACCTAACGCCTACCGTGGTGCGGGTTCATCAGGCTTCCGCGGAATCGAGCCTGTTAATGCCGGTGACTTCAGCCGTGACAACATTGCCGCGTATGCCGACATTGAACACGACGTTTCCGACGCCGTGCTGCTGCAGTACGCGCTGCGTTACGAGAACTTCTCGGATTTCGGCGACACCATAAACGGCAAAATCGCCGGTCGCTTCCGCGTGAACGACAACTTCGCAATCCGCGGTGCCGTCTCGACGGGCTTCCATGCGCCGACGCCGGGCCAGGCCAACGTATCGACGATCATTACGACGTTTGACGGTGCGACCGGCCTGCAGGTCGAAGAAGGCCTGTTCCCGGTTAGCAACCCCGACGCCCAGGCAGCGGGTGCAACAGCGCTGACGGAAGAAAACGCCGTGAATCTGAGCCTTGGCTTTACGGCAGACATCGGTGACAACACGACGCTCACGGCCGACTTCTACAAGATCGAGGTCGACGATCGTATCTACCGTACCGGCGACATTCCGGTTCCACCGCAGCCGTCAGATCCTCCAGGTCTGCCCGCGCGATCGCTTTCGTTCTTCACGAACGCGATCGACGTCGAGCACCAGGGCATTGACATTGTTGCATCGTCCAGCTGGGATATCGGCTCGTCGTCGAGCGTTGATGCGACACTCGCGTACAACTTCACGCAGACGGACGTCACCGGCCAGAAAGCCGTGAGCGGTATTCAGCCGGTCAGCGACTCGCTGGTTGAAGACATCGAAAACAACTACCCCGAGCACCGCTGGGTGCTGACGGGTAACTTCCTTGTCGGCGATAACTTCAACGTCCTGGCACGTGCCAACTACTACGGCGAGCACTACGACGAACGTGGCACGATTGGTGCTGCAACGGACCCGAGTGCGAATATCGACTCGACGATCTATGTCGACGTCGAGGCCGGCTGGAACGTCAATGACAACTGGCGCGTCGTACTCGGTGCCGTGAATGTATTCGATGAATACATCGAAGAGATCGGCCCGCCGAATGCAAACCGCCTGAGTGTTGGCCTGCAGTATCCGCGTCGTACCGTTGCGAACTACGAAGGTGGTTCGTGGTACCTGAAAGCCCTGTATTCCTGGGACTAGATAGACGCAACTAGTCGCGGCTCGCTGCGGCTTAGCTTGACAAGAGCCGGTCACTGCAAAGTGGCCGGCTTTTTTTATTCCGTCGTATTCGTGCGGCTACAGCAATCCTTTATCCGCACTCCGCAGTTCTTCGAGTAGCTTGTTGTTATGCTGTCGTGCGACGCTAAGGTCCGCCGCGTAGTCCGGCAGTTCGCTGCCACTAATATAAGCT
>JBCAZN010000022.1:0-13705 GCA_038533035.1 Pseudomonadota bacterium | reverse complement strand
GACGTCATTCCGATTTCCAATCCCCAGCGCGGCACCGTGTATGCCGCATCAGTTGCGGTGCTCGACGGTCGCTTCGGTGTCCATGACGGACGCTACGCCATTGAAGCGCGTCGCTGGATCGAAAAACAAGCAGCCAACCAGTAAATCAGCAAGGACTGAACAGCATGGAAAACGAAACACCAGACAACGAGAACCCGGAAGCAGAAGGTGGCGAGGACTTCGCTCCCGAAGAGCTTGGCGAAGGCCAACAGGCAAACGCGGCGCCTGCCGATGTGAACCTTGACCTGGTTCTTGACGTCCCCGTCGAAGTGTCGCTACGCGTCGGTTCAACCGAGATCTCGATTCGTGACCTCGTCTCCCTCGTTGAGGGATCCGTGGTTTCACTGGATCAGGATGCCGGCGAGCCGATGGACGTACTTGTGAACGGCACGATGATCGCACACGGCGAGATCGTCATCGTCGACGATCAGTACGGGGTACGGCTGACCGATGTGGTCAGTCCTGTCGAACGAATCGAACAGCTTCACTAAGGCTGACGGACCAGGAATCTCGGAATGAATCCGGACGCAACAGAAGCTGCAACCAACTTGCCTGCCCAAGGCGAAGCGATGACGACGGTTGGTCCCGTTGTCGGCGGCGGCGAACTGCTGAGTATGGGACTCAGTATGTTCGTCGTCGTCGCCGTCATCCTGGTGCTCGGGTGGATCTATTCGCGCTCGCGATTGGTCTCCGCCGGTGCCAGTGACCTGATCGGCATCGTTGCAACTCGCGCGTTGGGGCCGAAAGAACGATTACTAATTGTCGACGTCGCGGGGCAGCAAATGCTGATCGGCATGACCTCGACGGCCGTACAAACCTTGCACGTATTCGAAGAGCCCGTCAGCGAGCCGCAAGCCGCGGCAAGCAGCGGATTCGCAAAACGCCTGAGTTCAGCCTTTGCGGAGATCCGCAAATGAGGGCGTTACTTATAATTTGTTTTTTGCTGGTCGCTGGCATAGCCGAGGCGCAAACGACGCCACTCGCAATAGCCGGAGACGCCACAGAAGGGCAGAGTTTTTCACTGAGCATCCAGATTCTGGTGCTCATGACATTGCTCACGCTGCTGCCCGCGCTGGTGCTGTCCACAAGCGCGTTTATTCGCATCATTATCGTGTTGTCGATCCTGCGCCAGGCACTGGGTACGGCACAAACGCCTCCCAACCAGGTGCTACTGGGTATCGCGCTGTTCCTGACGTTCTTCGTGATGGCCCCGGTGATCGGCGAGATCCGTGTCGAGGCGGTCGATCCCTACGTAGACGGCCAGGTCTCGGCGGCCGCTGCCTTTGATGCCGGCGTGAAGCCGTTGCGCAATTTCATGCTGTCGCAAACACGCGAAAGCGACCTGCAAATGTTTGCGTCTATCGCTGGCCAGACCAAGCTTGCGTCGGTCGACGATGCACCCCTGTCGATCGTCATTCCGAGTTTCATGGTTAGCGAGCTCAAGACAGCGTTCCAGATCGGCTTCCTGATTTTTATTCCGTTCCTCGTCATCGACCTCGTGGTTTCGAGTGTTTTGATGTCGATGGGCATGATGATGTTGTCCCCGATGCTCATTTCGCTGCCGTTCAAGATCATGCTGTTCGTGCTGGTCGACGGCTGGGCGTTGTTGCTCGGGACACTCGCAACAAGCTTCTTTGGATGACGACATGACTCCTGAAATGGTGACATCGATTGGCCAGCAGGCACTTTGGGTGACGATGATGATCGCCGGGCCGTTGCTGGTTTCTGCGCTGGGCGTTGGTCTGCTCGTCGGTATGTTCCAGGCGGCCACCCAGATTAATGAAATGACCCTGAGCTTTATTCCGAAGCTGCTGGTGCTGGTGCTCGCGCTGGTTGCCGCAGGTCCCTGGATGCTCAGCGTTATCGTCAACTACACAAAGCAGCTGATTACACAAATTCCCTATCTGATTTCGTAACGGGTGTGGGAAAGGATGAATAACGATGGTGAAACAATTGGTGAAACACACGCATGAACATCGAACTGCCACTGGGTTCGCTGATCAGTGCGCTCGAGATGTATATCTGGCCGTTCGTCCGGATCGGGGCATTCCTGATGGTGATGCCGCTGGTCGGTTCGAGTTTCGTGCCGGTCAGGGTGCGACTGTTGCTGGCCGTTGTATTGACTATAGCGATCGCGCCGCTTGCACCGACGATGGCGCCGCAGGACGTGTTGAGTGCGGCGGGTCTGGTCACGATGATTCAGGAGATCGGGATCGGCGTCTCGATGGGATTCTTAGTGCAGCTTGTCTTCGACGCGATCGCGCTCGGCGGACAGGTGATCGGCATGAGTATGGGACTTGGTTTTGCCGTGTTCCTGGACAGGGCGCGCGGCGTGAGTGTGCCGGTACTGGGTCAACTGTTCTTGATGCTCGGGATGCTGATCTTCCTGGCGCTGGATGGGCATCTGGCGATGATTCAGCTACTCGCTACGAGTTTTCAGGCGTGGCCGATTTCAGAAGCGGGACTGACGGCACCGAAAATCGCCGAGCTTCTGGCCTGGACCAGCAACCTGTTCGTGTTCGGCCTGAAGATCGCGCTGCCGGCGATTACGGCGTTACTGGTCGTGAACCTGTCGTTCGGCGTGATGAGTCGCGCAGCACCGACACTGAACTTGTTCGCCGTCGGTTTTCCGGTTGCGATGTTGTTGGGCTTCGCGGTCATTTTTCTCAACATGGGCGTCCTGGTGGAGAGTGTGTCGAAATTTCTGCACCTCTCGATCTTGGCAATCTCGCAATTGCTTGAGCTGTAAAGGCACCAGGAAATGGCAGAAGAACCGCAACAGGATCGTACCGAACAACCGACGCCAAAACGGCGTGCCGATGCACGCAAGAAAGGCGACGTTCCGCGATCGCGCGAGTTGACGATGACCGGTGTGATGCTGTCGGGCTCCGCCGGACTATTGCTGATGGCGGGGCCGATGGGCGAAGACCTGTTGTCGGCATTTGCGGAGGGTTTCTCAATCGAACGCGACGCCATGTTCGATCCAGGCCAGATGGCGCCTGCATTCGCGACGATCGCATCGCAGGGCATGCTCAGTATCCTGCCATTCGTCGTCGTGGTCATCGCCTCGGTATTTTTGAGTGCGGTTGCTATCGGCGGCTGGTCATTCAGCATGAAAGCGGCGAGCCCCAAGCTCGAACGTCTGAGCCCGCTCAAGGGTATCAAACGAATTTTCAGTGCCAACGGCTTGATGGAGCTCATCAAGGCGATGGCCAAGTTTTCGCTGGTCGCGGCCATTGCCGTGGCCTGGTTGTGGTGGTCATCGGATGATCTGCTGGCGCTCGGAAGACAGCCCGTTAAAACGGCCGTCGCGAACGCGCTACATATTTGTGGTGTCTCGCTGCTGGTCGTGAGTTGTGGATTGATTGCGATTGCTGCGGTCGACGTGCCGTTCCAGCTGTGGCAGTACCAGAAAAAACTGCGCATGACGCGCCAGCAGGTTAAAGACGAATTCAAGGAGACTGAGGGTCGACCCGAGGTCAAGTCGCGCATTCGCCAGCTGCAGCAGCAGGCCGCAATGCAGCGCATGATGGAAGACGTACCGACCGCCGACGTCGTTATTACCAACCCGACGCATTTCGCTGTCGCGCTCAAGTATGACGACAACGCGATGGGTGCGCCGAAGGTTGTGGCGAAAGGCAAGGATCTCGTCGCCAAGTGTATTCGCGAACTCGCCGAAGAAAACGGTGTGCCGCTGTTCTCGGCGCCACCGCTTGCGCGCGTTCTCTACAAGACCACGGAGATCGGGGCCGAGATCCCGGCACGCCTGTACACGGCTGTCGCGCAGGTTCTCGCCTACATCTTCCAGCTCAACGAAACACTGGCACCGGGACAACAACGTGCGGCGCCGCCCGAGCCGGAAATCAATGAAGACGACTTCTAGAGCATTGCAGGGATAGAGACAACTAATGGCTGAATTGGCAAACAACAACGAGTCAAACGACTTCATCCAGGGACTGGCGCTGCCCATTCTGCTGCTTGCCATGCTCGCGATGATGCTGGTACCGCTGCCACCGTTGGCGCTCGATGCCTTGTTTACGTTCAACATTTCGCTCTCGCTTGGCATCCTGCTAACAACGATCTACATCAAACGGCCACTTGATTTCGGTGTCTTTCCGACGATTCTGCTGGTCGTTACGTTGCTGCGGCTTGCACTCAACATCGCGTCGACGCGAGTCGTCCTGTTGAACGGCCATACCGGGACCTCATCGGCCGGCAAGGTGATTGAGGCGTTTGGCGAGTTCGTCGTCGGCGGCAACTATGCGGTGGGTCTTGTCATCTTTGCGATTCTCGTGATCATCAATTTTGTCGTTGTCACCAAGGGCGCAGGGCGAGTCTCGGAAGTCTCGGCACGTTTCACACTGGACGCGATGCCGGGCAAGCAAATGGCGATCGACGCCGACCTCAACGCCGGCGTCATCGACCAGGACGAGGCCCGCATACGACGCCAGGAGATTGGTGAAGAAGCCGACTTCTACGGCTCGATGGACGGTTCCAGCAAGTTCGTTCGCGGTGATGCGATCGCGAGCATCCTGATCCTGTTTATCAACATCGTCGGTGGCTTGATCATCGGCACCAGTCAGCATGACCTGACGCTCGCCAATGCCGTGCACAATTACACGTTGCTGACCATTGGTGACGGCCTGGTTGCCCAGGTGCCATCACTGCTGCTGTCGACTGCGGTTGCCATCATCGTGACACGTGTGTCGCGCTCGCAGGACATGCGACAGCAGGTTTCAACCCAGTTATTCCAGGACCCACGCACGTTAACCGTAACCGGTGGCATTGTTGGCGCGCTGGGTATTGTGCCCGGAATGCCGAATCTCGCGTTCTTGACGCTGGCAGCGATTTGTTTCCTTGCGGCGGCAAGGATCAAGCGAGCCAGGGCGGTGCCGCCGGCGCCGGCTGTGCCCGATCCAGGGCCTGAGGCGGCACTGCCCGACCTTTCGTGGCAGGACGTTGACCCCGTGGACCTGGTGGGTCTTGAGGTGGGTTACCGGCTCATCCCCCTGGTCGATTCGCAACGCAATGGTCCGCTGGTTGCACGTATCAAGGGCGTACGCAAAAAACTCACCGAGGAGCTTGGTTTCCTCGTCACGCCGGTTCACATCCGCGACAACCTCGACCTGTCGCCGAACGCGTATCGGATTTCCCTGGCTGGTGTAGCCATCGGCGAAGGCGAAGTACATGTCGACAAAGACCTCGCGATCAACCCGGGTCAGGTGTTCGGCAAGATCGACGGCATTCCAACCGAGGATCCGGCGTTTGGCCTCGAGGCTTACTGGATTGAGGCGCCGCAGCGCGAAGAAGCGCAGATGCTGGGCTACACGGTCGTGGATCCTGCGACGGTCGTTGCGACGCACCTGAGCCAGCTGCTGCAGACCAATGCCCACGAATTGCTGGGTCACGAAGAGGCACAACAACTGTTCGACCGCCTCGCCAGCGTTTCGCCGAAGCTCGTTGAAGAGCTCACGCCGAAACTGCTGCCGATGAGCACGATCACCCGCGTTTTGCAGAACCTGCTCGCCGAAAGCATCCCGCTGAAGAACATCCGCAAGATCGCCGAAACTTTGGCGGAACAGGCGAGCAAGAGCCAGGATCCTGACGTTCTGAGCGCCGCCGTACGCGTCGCGCTGGGACGGTCAATCGTCCACAACGTAGCAGGGACGGGGGTTGAGCTGCCGGTTATGACGCTGGAGCCCGAGTTGGAACGAATTTTGAATGATAGTGCACAAGAGAACGGAAATATCGGATTGGAGCCGGCCATGGTGGAGAGATTGCATCAGTCATTAACAGAGAAAGCGCAGAGCCAGGAGATTGCCGGAGAGCCGGCCGTGCTGCTGGTCGCACCGCAGGTAAGGCCCTGGATGGCGCGAATGATGAAGAACATTCGCAACCTGCATGTGCTGGCCTACAACGAGATTCCGGACGACAGGCGCATCCAGATGATAGGTGCCGTGAGCTGATTGCGGCGCAGTAAGGGTTGCTAAGGGTTAACGAGAAATAACGAGCGAGCACGAAAGAGGAACGACCGTGAAAATCAAACGATACTTGGACAAGGATATGCGGCGGGTACTGCGCCGGGTCCGTGAGGATCAGGGCCCCGATGCCGTGATCCTCTCGAATCGTCGCGTCGACGATGGCATCGAGGTGATTGCCGCGATCGACTACGACGAAGCACTCGTCCGGCATGCGCTGGGTGCGCCAGAAGCTGAAGAGGCAATCAATACCGACGCACTCGCGAAGATCGCTGAAGACGATGCGCCGATCGCAAAGACGCACGATATCGAAATCGTTTCGGCCGAAATCGAGGAAGCGCCGATTCCGCGGCTCGAGGACGACGTACGCAATACGGATATCGCCGAGTTGCAGTCGGAGCTATCGTCAATGCGCGGACTACTCGAGACACAACTGTCCGGACTCGTCTGGAAAGACGCCAACCGACGCTTTCCGATGCGAGCACAGGTATTGCGCAATCTTGCTCGCATTGGCCTGGCACCGGACATCGCAAATATCATCGTCGATCGTCTCGAGCCGATGAAAGACCTTAAAAATCTCTGGAGAGCGCCGCTGACGACGCTTGCACAGACGCTACCTGTTGTCGATGACAAACTGCTTGAAGAAGGTGGCACGGTCGCGCTGATCGGGCCCACTGGCGTTGGCAAAACGACGACGATCGCAAAAATTGCGTCCCAGTTTGCAATGAATAACTGGGCCGATGAGATCGCGCTGGTAAGTGCAGACTCATACCGCATCGGTGCGAAGGAACACTTGCAGGCATTCGCCAACATTATTGGCGCACGCGTTTACTCAGCCAGCGGCTTTGACGACCTCTCAGAGACCTTGCATCAGCTGCGCAACAAGAAGCTGATACTTATCGATACCGAGGGCCGCAGTCAGCGTGACCGCGACCTGTCGAGCCAGTTGGCGGCCTATGGTCGCAATGCCGATCGCGTGAAGTTCTATCTCACGGTCTCGGCCGCTACCCAGGAAGCGGCACTCGATGAGACGGTACGCGAGTTCAACAAGGTACCGCTCGAAGGCTGCATCGTGACGAAGATCGATGAAGCCGCGCAACTGGGCTGCGTCATGAGCGCATTGATCCGGCACGACATCCCGGCCGCCTATTTCACGGACGGCCAACGCATTCCCGAAGACCTGCACGCCGCAGCGCGCAAAAAGCTGTGGCTCGTTAACCAGGCAGTGGACTGTCTGCAGGCGAGCAGGGCGCGCGTCGATGAACGCACGATGGCCGAAAACTATTCACAACAGAGCGTAGCCAATGCCTAACAACTCTCAAGGATCGAATCTCAGGAACTTCATGAAGAAGAAGCCGGTCAAGGTGATTGCCGTATGCAGCGGCAAAGGCGGCGTCGGAAAAACCAACGTTGCCGCCAATCTCGCGGTTGCTCTTGGCAGTCGCGGGCGCAATACCTGCCTGCTCGACGCCGACATGAGCCTCGCCAACGTCGATGTGCTGCTTGGCTTGCAACCACGTTTCAACCTGTCTCACGTCGTATCGGGCGATGCGGATCTCGCCAGCACGATTCTCCGTGGACCGCGTAACGTACGAATAGTCCCGGCCTCGTCAGGGCAATTCGATATGACCAAGTTGCCCGCTGCTGCCCAGGTCGGAATTATCCAGGCGTTCAGCGAACTGGCAACGCAGCCCGAAGTGTTGATTGTCGATACCGCGGCCGGCATTTCACCCGAGGTGGCACGCTTTGTCCAGGCGGCACAGCATCCACTCGTCGTACTGCAGGATGAGCCAGCATCGCTGACCGACGCCTATGCGTTGATCAAGGTGTTCAGCCAGCACTACGGCATTTCGCATTTTCATATCGTCACCAACCAGGGACACCGCGCCGGCGACGGTTGCAACCTGTTCGACAAATTGTGCCGTGTCACTGACACCTACCTCGACGTCGTGCTGCGTCACATCGGCGATATCCCGGAAGATCAGTACCTGGTCAAGGCAGTGCAGGAACAGCGCGCGGTCGTTGACGTTTATCCACGCAGTCCGTCAGGCGAAGCATTCCAGTCGCTCGCTGCGGCGGTAGACAAGCTCCCGGCAGCGCGCGACGCGCGCGGTGGAATCGAGTTTTTCTTTGAGCGCTTGCTGACCACGGACTCAGTGTCGCGAGGTAAAGTCGCATGAATACCTACGCCAGGGTGGCCGCACGCAATCAATACTCCAGTGACGAACTCGTTTCGGAACACGTTGATCTTGTTAAACGCATCGCCCATCACCTGGCTGCGAGATTGCCATCGACGGTCGATGTAAACGATCTCATGCAGTCGGGCATGGTTGGACTACTCGAGGCGGCGTCAAACTTTGACGCGACGCGCGGCGCGAGCTTCGAAACCTACGCGGGCATTCGGATACGAGGTTCGATGCTCGATGACATTCGCAAAAACGACTGGACACCACGCTCGGTGCATCACAAGTACCGACGGGTGACGGATGCGATCAATTCAATCGAAGCCGAAACCGGCGCTGCAGCGTCCGCTGAGGATATAGCCGCACGGCTCGGTATTACGATCGACGAGTATCACAAGATTCTTGCCGATAGCGCCGGCAGTCGTCTATTCAGCTTCGAAGAAACGATCGAAGAACCGACGATGGCACGCACACCGCCACCATCTGACACACCAACGCCGGACAAGGAACTTTACCAACACCAGTTTCGCGAGCAGCTGAGCGACTCTATTGACCAGCTCCCGGAGCGTGAACGACTGGTGCTCTCGCTGTATTACGAACAGGAACTAAACCTCAAAGAGATCGGCGCGATTCTCGAAGTCTCCGAATCGCGTGTTTGCCAGATCCACGGACAGGCCGTACTGCGCCTGCGTGCAGCTGCCGATCGCTGGTGAGGAGGAGAACGTCATGTCAGACCCGTTTTCAGGCATCAATCGCATCGGACCTAGCTACCCGGTGCGTCCCGTGCAGCCTGCACAAAAGGATCGGGAACCCGGTGAGCGCAAGAAAAAGGAAGAGGAAAAGCCCGATCGGGAGGCGCATGACGATGATGACAAACCCACTATTGACGAGATCGTGTGATGATTATCGATAGCTACTACGCTGAAATGTTGATGATCGCGAACGGCATGCTGCTGTGTATCGCGTGCTACGCCATCGTACGTTTTGAGCGCCGCTGCAAGGAAATCGAGGCATTTTGGGCGAGCCCGACCGGCAATGCCGTGGCCGCAGCAGGAAGTGACAAATCCGGTGAGCAAGTGCAGATCACAGAGCGCCTTGAAAAGCGTGTCGGCGAGTTGCAGCGCTCGGTCAAGCTTATGGAACTGAACCGCGGCGAGGAGCCAGCACCTGAAGTTCCGCCGAAATCGATTGAGCGCAGCCTGCCGATTGAAAACGCCCAACGCATGGCCAAACTCGGCGCAAGTATTGAAGACCTGACGCGCAACTGCGGGCTGAACATCGGCGAAGCACGCTTGATGCAAAAATTACACGGCAAGAGCCACCGAGCTACCGCGGTACACTAAGTCACTTTCGGCGCACCGACCCGCCTGATGATCCATCGACAATCCAGAGTACGTTGCCGGCATCCAGTGCCTCCGTCGCGTCGCGCTCTTCGATCGTCAATGAGACAGATTTCCCTTCGGCGATACCTATTCGATCATAGGTCTTCGCGTCCGTAACAAAAGCGAGATCGCCATATTCTTCCAGCCACACGGAGTCATGGCCTTTTTCGGTGCCATGATGGTGCGTGAACGAGACGGTTCCGGAAATTGTTGCCGGCAATGGGCCGATCCTCTCTCTGTTTTGTTCCTGGTTTTCGCGTTCCTCTTCTTCTGTCTGCGAGCTGTTGATGGCGCCTGCGAACTGCAGTGGCCAAAAGATTAACGACGCAACGAGGATTCCAATCACTCCCTTCTTTACGCCGACGCTGGCGAGATACCGAAATTGGAAAACCATATTCAACACTGCGAGCGACAGCCAGGCGAGCTGCACGACGCGTGTTGATGCGAACAGGAACGCGCAAAGAAAAAGCGGGTAGAGCAGAAAAAACATCGGAAAGCCCCAGCCGTGGGTCGGGGCCCGATAAAGCAGAGTGGTTGCGATCGCCAGGTAGGCTACCAGTCCAGCAATGAAAATGGTGTCGGCCAACTGTCCGGCTTCCGCTCGTAAGGATATCAAACGTGAGTTTACCAAAAGATCGCCATTGCCTCGTCTTAGCAGGTTCAAAACGCTCAATTTTTCAGCCCGTCTGCCGATAACCTAATCAAGTAGCCGTTTTGGATTACAACCGTGCATATGACCAAGATGATTCCCGTCACCCAGTTGACGGTCGGCATGTACGTTGTGCAGCTCGATCGCCCGTGGCTGGAAACGCCGTTCTTGTTTCAGGGCTTTTACATCCGGGACGACGATGAGATCAAAGAGCTAAGAGCGCACTGCGAGAACGTATACGTTACGCAGGAAACCTTTCCGGAGAGCATGCGACCGACTGCACCGGCCGTGACAGTCGTTAATGGAGCGAACACACAGGCAGCCTCAACTACTACATCGCGTAGTCGATTCAATGTCCGGAACCTGCTCAATATTTTTAAACGTTCGCCGCCCGAGGAAAGCTTCGCTACCAGCACAATTGTCTACAAGCCGTCAACGGGTTTGAAAGACGAAATTCCAGCCGCTACCGGAGTACAGCAGCGTGCCGCGGAAATCGTTCAAAATGTCATGGACAAGGTTAGTGCGTCTGGCAATCTGGAAATCAAAACGCTGAAAGCAGCTGTATCGCCGATGGTCGACAGTGTGCTGCGCAATCCTGCTGCTTTGGCATGCCTGACGCGACTGCAAAAAGCTGACAACTATCTTTACCACCACTCAATCGCGTCGTCCGTCTGGGCGACTATTCTTGGTCGGCAGCTGGGACTTGATCGCGAAGATCTTGACGCTATCGCACTCGGCGCGATGGTACTGGATGTCGGAAAAACTCAGATTCCTAAAGAGGTTTTGACTAAACCCGGCAAGCTCACGCAAAGCGAGCAAGATCTTATGCATCGACATGTTCAATTCGGACTCGACATACTGGAACGAGCCGGTGACATTGATTCACGAGTTCTCGATATGGTTGCTCACCATCATGAACGGTACAACGGTACCGGTTACCCGGCGGGCCTGAGCGGCAATGAAATCCCGGTATTTGGGCGCATTGCCGGTATCGTCGATACCTACGACGCAATGATCACGTCACGTCCGTACGCGAAACCCATGTCCAACTTCGAGGCTCTCCGCCAGATGAGGGTTTTAGCAGATGTCGAATTTCAGGCGGAAATCGTCGAACAGTTTACGCGGGCGGTCGGCGTCTTTCCGACCGGCACGCTGGTTGAACTGAACACCGGTGAGGTGGCCGTCGTAACGAAACAAAACGCAATTCGCCGATTGCGACCCGAGATATTAATAATCATGAACTCGGATAAGAAGCTGCTGGATGATTTTCGCGTCGTGAACCTGGACAAGGAGACTGTCGCGTCGTCTGACCAGCGATCACTTTGGATCGAGACCGGCCTCGCGCCCGGAACTTACGATATCGATCCGACCGAATTCTATCTTTACTGAGGCGCGCGTGAGTACTACGTCTGTTCAGCTACCCTTTCTGCAGCGCGATGGCCTGATGCGGACGAGCCGTTATTTGGGGCAGGCAGTGCGCAAGTCGCAAGCAATCGCAGTGCTGTTAGTGCACGTGCAGAATTATGAGCGCCTGGTTGCGTCGGTGGGCCACATTCTCGCCAGGGAAATACTGGAAGACTATTTCGATCGGCTTTGTAAGATCAAACGCGCCAACGACGCCATTGAACAAATTGCCGACCGCAAGTTTGCTGTGATGGTAAGTGGCCTGACGAGTAAAGGTCACGCAACGCTGGCAGCAGAAAAGATTCAACGCATTGCTGCCGAAACGCAAGCAAAATTCAAGTTAGACACGCCGGCACTGCAACCACTGGTTGGCGTAGTCATGTGTCCCGAGCACGGTGACAACCCACATGATCTGCTCCGGTATGCCGAGATCGCCTGTCTCGATGGTCGTCGGAGAAGCGAGCGTATCTGCTTTTTTGAGCCGCAAACCGCGAAACAGCTGTTTAGTGAATGGGGTCTGGAAAATCGCCTTGCCAGCGCGATTGAGGCTGGGGATCTGGAGTTGCACTACCAACCTAAACTTTCGATGGTCGATCATTCGATTGTAGGGGCAGAAGCGTTAATGCGTTGGAATGAACCCGAGATCGGTTTCATATCCCCGCAGGTTTTCATCGATTTAGCGGAAGAAAGTGGCCAGATTATGGAGTTGACGCAGTTCGCGATTCAACGTGCCTGTCGGCAATTGAGTGAGTGGGTTGCGTCGCTGCCCGAATTCAGTTTGGCGGTCAACATCAGCCCAAGTCTGGTCCGGAATTCGAATATTGTCGACGTTATCGAAAATGCCTCAGGGATTTGGGGAACAGAGCCGCGAGCCTTGACAATGGAGGTGACGGAAAACGCACTCATGACAGATCCGGAGGCGTCGCACGATGTGCTCACTCAAATCCGTGAGATCGGTGCCAAAGTGTCCATTGATGATTTCGGTACCGGCTACTCATCGATGGCGTACCTGAAACGAATTCCCGCAGACGAACTGAAGATTGATCGCGCGTTTGTAATGGGCATGCTTTCAGACGACGGCGACTACAAGATTGTTGAGCATTCAATCGCTATTGCCTCAAGCTTTGGGTTGGAGGTGGTGGCAGAAGGTATTGAAGGCAAGCAGGAACTCGACGCGCTTCGAGAGCTCGGATGCGATTACGCACAAGGCTATTACATCTGTAAACCGGTCCCGGCCTCCCAATTCATACAAATTTGTCGCGAATGGGACGGGCTACCGGAACAGCAGTCTGCCTAGATCTCGCTTAGAGATTGTTGGTCTTTTTATGTCCTTTATTGCGGTCACCGCTCAAGTTCGACGATGGGTCGAAACCCGCCGTAGATCAGACGCTTGCCGTCAAACGGTGCGGGATTTGTCTCGGGGTTCATGCGCTCGTCGTTGAAATCTTCGGACATCATTGTTTGCATGGCTTTATCTCGGGTTTCCTTGTCCGGCCATTCAATCCATGAAAACACCACAGTTTCATCGGCCGTGGCACGCACCGCTTTGCCGAAGTCAGTGAGTTCGCCTTCAGGCACGTCATCGGCCCAGCACTCGACAATCCGCACGGCACCCATCTCGGTAAAGATGGTATCCCCCTTCCTGGCGTGCTCGATATACTCCTGCTTCTTCGCAGTTGGTACAGCTACCACGAAACCATCGACATAGCTCATTGTCCTGCTCCTCGATCTGTTTATTGTGAAGGTGCGCCAAGCAACGGCCCGTCATCGACGCATAGGCACGTAGTTATCTGCAGAATTAGCAAACCAAACAACAAAGTCCGACCACCACTGAGCGTCGGCTATATAAAATGAACTCAAATAGATGAAAGCCACCAATCCGAGTGCAGCACGCGTTGGCCAGTACGCGGCCCGGTCCCGGTAGAGCATGAATGCAAGCACGGCAATGAGTATCAGCATCATGGGATGCCAGATGTCATGAAATGAGTACCCAAGCGGGTATAGCACGTAGAAGAATATTGCGCGCCCGTAACCAGGCGGTGCCAGGGCGACCAAGGTGAGCAACATACA
>JBCAZN010000021.1:0-13777 GCA_038533035.1 Pseudomonadota bacterium | reverse complement strand
TCGGCGTACCTGTAGTTGTTGGCTTTAACGGCGGCGGCATCGATCAGCCGGACTCCTGGGACAACGTCGTCGGACAGTTCACGCTCGAGTACAGAACGGATAACGAGAACCTGGTTTACGGTCGGCTCTCGACTGGCCACAAGCCTGGCGTGTTCAACTTTGCTTCGCCGCCGGTACCGGGTGTACCGACGACCGTTGACGAGTCCACGCTGATCAACTACGAGGCCGGCTATAAGGGCACGTTGATGGACGGCCGACTGCAGCTGGCCGCCGGTGCGTTCTACATGGACTACGACAAGATGCACTGGGCCGCGACGCAGACGCTAAGCGGCAACGTACAACCCAACCCGAATGCAACGTCGCCGCTGTTCGAGTACATTGCGGCGATTCCGGACAGCAAGGTCATGGGTGTTGAAATCGAATACCAGTATGCCTTCAATGAGAACTGGTCGCTGGTGGGTTACTACGGCTACCTGGATTCGGAAATCGGTCCGCACGAGTCGGTTGTGCTCGGCGACCCGGATGCCGAATACGAGCTCTATGATTACATCGACTTCGATACGGGCTTGCCGGCGCAGAACTGGTACGAGTTACCGCAGGATCAGACCGGCAACCAGTTGCCGGCGCAGCCGAGCCATAAGGCTGCCACGACGCTCATTCACGAGCGTGATCTTGCCAACGGCAGTTCGCTGGACTTCCTGCTGACCTGGGCATTTACCGGTTCGCAGTATCCGACGATTGCCAATATCGAGCTGTACAAGATGCCGTCGTACAATCGCTGGGACGCATCGGTGCAGTGGACTTCACCTGAAGAAGATTGGTCCGCACAGTTCTATGTGAATAACATCGGCGACAAGATCGGCCTCAACGAGTTTATTGCCTCGGGTGGCTTCGGTGGCCAGGTGTTCCTGGGAACACCCACCAACCACCGTGAGTTCGGTATTACGCTACGTTGGCGTCCGCAGCTGTAAGCGCCTGACATAGGACCGTAATTGGGGCGGACTGAACTGGCCCCCTAAAAAGCGGAGAGGAAATTGACGCGACCGCGTCGACGAACTCTCCGCTTTTTTCTTGCCTAGTTGAATTGCAGGGAACAAGAATCGAATGACGACATTGACGAACGACTACGCCGATCGCGTTTACGCCGGCGTGCTGGGAAAAGTTATAGGTGTGTATCTGGGTCGGCCGTTCGAGGGTTGGACCTACGAGCGCATTCAGAAAGAGCTCGGCGACATCGAAAATTACGTGCACGACAAGCTGGATGTGCCATTGATCGTGACCGATGACGATATTTCCGGCACGTTCACCTTTCTGCGTGCGCTGGAGGATCACGGCAACAATCCCGACATTACGGCGAAAGAGATCGGCGAATCCTGGCTCAACTACCTGATCAAGGAAAAAACGATTCTCTGGTGGGGCGGGCTTGGCAACTCGACAGAACATACGGCTTACATTCGGCTTGCGAACGGTATCGATGCTCCAGCAAGCGGTTCCATGGAGCTGAATGGCAAAGTCGTCGCCGAGCAGATTGGGGCGCAAATATTTATCGACGGCTGGGCAATGGTGGCGCCCGGCAATCCTGACCTCGCAGTGAAATTCGCCGATGCCGCGGCGAGAGTGAGTCACGACGGAGAGGCGGTCTACGGCGCGGTTGTGATGGCGGCGATGGAGTCCATGGCGTTCGTCGAATCCGATATCGACAAGATTATTGATAAGGCATTGACTTACATCCCTACTGATTCAGTTATCGCAACGATGATTGGCGAGTTGCGCGAGTGGTACGCAAAGGAAAAAGACTGGCGTGCAACCCGCGAAATGCTGGCCGCCAGCTACGGCTACGACAAATACGGTGGCAACTGCCACATGGTGCCCAATCACGGACTTATCATTCACTCCCTGTTGCACGGTGAAGGCGATTTCTCGGAAACGATGAAGATCGTCAATACCTGCGGTTGGGATACCGACTGCAACTCGGGCAATGTGGGCTGCCTGATGGGCATCTTGGTTGGCACTGAAGGCATCGACGCTGGCTTACAAAAAGGTGTGGATTGGCGGGGCCCGGTTGCCGACCGCATTTACAATCCGACAGCGGACGGTGGGCGTGCCATCAGCGACTGCGGCCGTGAGGCCACTTACATCGTGAACATGGGTCACGCACTTGCCGGACAGGAACCCTACAAGCCGAAAGACGGCGCCCAGTTTCACTTTACGTTTCCCGGCTCCGTGCAGGGTTTCCAGGTGCAGTCTGGCGATGCTGAGGTCACCAACGAAAGCGGCGGCTCGCTCTGCATCGACGGCAAGGCAGGCGCAAGGATCGGCTCGCCCGTATTTATTCCGTCGAAAGAGATCGGCGAGTTTTTTGACAAACGTGGGTACAAACTGCTGGCAGCGCCACAGATCTATCCGGGTCAGACAGTCAGCGCTGAGACGAGTGCGCCGGGTGCCGGTCTGTACCTTTCTTACTACGGGGAAAATGACGAGATCGGCTATTTCGACAGCGACGAACTGACACTGACCGTGCCGGAACTTCCCGGGCCGATAAAGGAAGTCGGGGTGCGCTTGAAAGACGACGTTAAGCTTGAACTCGATCACCTGAAGTGGACAGGCACGCCTGAGTTCACGTTCGAGAAGCCGGATCACAAAGGCACGATGTGGGGCCGGACCTGGGTTGATGCGAACGATCAGGGCTACGGTTGGTGGTGGTGGCCCAACGAAACATTCCGTTTGTTGCAAAACGAAGGTCTCGGCATGGTCTCGCAGGGCACCCGCGAGTGGGTGGATTACGAGATGCAAGCGGACGTCATACCGCACCTGGCGAATCGTGCCGGTATCGCGGCGCGCGTGCAGGGCATGACGCGTTTCTATGCGCTACTCATTACCGCGGATCAGAAGGCGCAGCTGGTACGACGTTGCCACGGCGAAACCGTACTTGCCGAGGCGCCATTCGAGTGGACGCTGGGGCAATCCGTACAGATGTCGTTGACGGTCAATGGCAACGCGATCATCGGGACTATCGACGGTGGACCGACGTTTGAGGTAAAGGATGACAATCTCGATTCCGGTGGAATCGGCTTGATTATCGAAGAGGGCCGCAGCGCAACAAAGAAAGTCCAGCTCAGGAGAGCCTCTTGAGCGAATCTTCAGCCACGGATCCCGTGGCGCTTCGCACCAAGATTTACTTCGGGCTTGGAGCCTCCGCGGACAACGCGATCAGCTGGATATTCAATGTCCTGGGGTTTTTCTATTACCAGCAATTCCTGGGTCTGCCGGGCTCGCTTGCCGGCACCGCGGTCGCTATAGCGATCTTTTTTGACGCGATTTCAGACCCGATCATCGGCTCGATTTCTGATCGATTCAAGTCAAAGTATGGACGGCGGCATCCGTTTATCTTCGCGGCGCCGATACCGATCGCGATGTGTATTTTCCTGATCTTCAATCCGCCAGGCTCGGTTGTTGGGTCGGAAACGATGTTGTTCTTCTGGTTTCTGACATTCACAGTCATCCTGCGAACGTTTCAGACCGTTTTCGCGATACCTGTGCTGGCCATGGGCGCAGAGCTGTCCGAAGACTACATAGAACGCTCCAAAATCATGAGCTTCGAGTCGCTGTTCGGGCTCTACGGCTATGTCTTCATGCACCTCGTTGCGATGATCCTGATTTTCGGCTGGTTCTTTGAGGATCAGGGCGGGCGCATGTATCAACCGGCGTACACGCCCGTGGTACTGGTTTGCTGCGCATTTGTGCTGGTGACAATATTTCTCTGCGGATGGGGCACCCGCGACCAAATTCCGAAGCTGAAGGAACGTGAGACCGACGCCGAGCCCGCAAGCGTGACGAAACTGTTTGGCGATATTTACGGCGTATTGAAAAACAGCAACTATCGGGCGCTGTTGTTAGGGGTTTTCTTCCTGGCGATTACCGCGGGCACGCATGAGACACTCGGCATATACATGGCGACGTTTTTCTGGGAGCTGACCTCGTATCAGCTTGGCCTGTTGATCTTTGGCCATATCATTGGCACCCATGTCGGGTTCTTCCTCGCCCCCAGGTTTCACAAACGATTCGATAAACGCTGGACCATATTCTGGGCCGCACTCTTTTTTGCCGTGTTCTGGTCAACAGCATCAACGCTCGGTTTGCTGGGGCTTGGGCCCGAAAAAGGCACGTGGTGGGCAGTCTTGTTCATCGGTGGTATTGGCATTTTCACCGTCTCCACAGGAGTCGTACTGACGATCAGCGTGATGTCCGCGCTCGCGGACATTGCCGATGAACATGAACTACTGACCGGTCAAAGACAGGCAGGCATCTTTTACTCGGCCCGCAGTCTGTTTTCGAAGGCGACCAATGCTTTCGGTCATATCGTCGCCGGGTTTGCGATCGAGTACTACATTAAGCTGCCGCCAAATTCGCAGATGGGCGAGGTCGCCGAGGATATCGTTTTCCGACTCGCAGTTATCGACGGACCCTTCGCAATGTTTTGGGGCATCGTCGCAGCATTCGTGTACGCAGGTTACAAGATCGACAAGAAGCGGCACGCGGAGATCCGTGCCGAGCTCGATGCACGCAGGGTTCAGGCCTAGGCGGTACCGGCCTGCAGGCTGACAAACCGGCGGTAGTGGCCGTCTGGCAGCGCCATCAACTCATCGTGGTGCCCGGACTCGCGTATCTCGCCGCCTTCGATGAAGTAGATGCGGTCGGCGTGAGTGATCGTCGACAGCCGGTGGGCGATGACGATCACCAGTTTGTTTTTGGCGGCTTCATGCAGCGCGTCGACGAGGTAGGCCTCCGTTTCCGGATCGAGCGCCGAGGTCGGCTCATCGAGAATCAGGATTTTCGAATCGCGCAACAGACCGCGAGCGATTGAAATACGTTGCTTCTGGCCGACTGACAGCTTGCTCGTGACGGTGCCCAGGTTGGTGTCATAGCCCTGCGGCAATTCCATGATGAAATCATGGGCGCCAGCGGTTCGCGCCACGGCTTTTACGTCTTCCAGGTTTGCGGCCTTGTTGCCGTAGCGAATGTTTTCCAGGATCGAGTCGGAAAAGAGTTGCGTCTCCTGGAATACATAAGACACCTGTCGCCGCAGGCTGTCGACCGAGACCGTCTTTAAATCCACGCCATCTATCGAGACTTTGCCGGCCGTGGCCTGTAGCAGCGCCGGGACAAGATAGGCCAGCGTGGTCTTGCCAGCGCCGGTGGGGCCGACCAGCGCAATAATATCGCCGATGCCGACATTGAGATTAATGTTCTGCAGTGCAACACGTCCGTCAGGGTAGGTGAGCCCTACGTCTTCCATGACGAGTCCATGCTTTATGTCGGCCAGCTCCGTTCCGTCGGTCGACGTTTCCGCCGGTGTATCGAGCAGATGAAAAACGCGCGCCATCCCGGCGACGTGCGACTGCATGTCGCCGTACAGGAATCCGAAGCTAAAACTGACAGCGCTGATAACGAAGTAGTAATAGAGCACGACGAAATAGTCGCCGGCCGTGTACGTTCCCTCGATAACGTGACCGGACATGAGAACAAAAAAACTGATCTGCCCAATCAGGAAGGCCAGCAGGCCGCCGATGCCCATCAGGGCACGTGCGAGCGCCAGGAACCGGTAGCGTTTGAAGGATTCCGCGCTCGCATTGCTGAAGCGGCGGCTTTCCTGCTCGTTGGTGCCGAGACTCTGGATCGCGAGGATATTGCTCATGCCTTCTTCGATGTTACTGGTGGTGGCTGAACCGCTGGTTCGACTCGCTGCGCTGACGCGTCTTACCAGTGGTGCGGCCGGGATCGACAGCAAGAAGGTCAAAGGCGCGACCGAGAGACCAACGACGATGACCAGTGGCGCGCTGCCATAGCTGGTCAGCATGATGCCGATTGCCATGCCTAGCAGTAGCAAGCTGCTGTATATGCTGAGCGTAACTTCATGAAATATCCAGACCGCGCTGGTGCTGTCGTACATGACGCGATAGGTGCTGTCACCGATACGCTGATCATCCAGTTTTGACATCGGTAACGACAAAATGCGGTTCGCGAGTTGTGTGCGCAGCACGTGACCAATGGATTGCGACAGTCGCAAATTGATCTTGAATTCGAGAATGCCGAGCAGCCCGCCCATACCGGTCGTCGAGAGGTTAACGGCCTGCTCGGTTTGCGTCGCCATGTCGTGACCACTGGCCAGTTCTGCGCTCGCCGTCCGTACGGCGCCGGTCGCTGCGCTCGAGAATGCACCACCTTCGGTACCGCCCGCGGTGCGGTTTAGCGTCATGCCCATAAAGGCAACAGTGAATACGCCGAGCGCGAGCATCCACAGCATGATCTCGGTCGCCGACATGCCGCGCAGCAGCAAGACAGCAGGTGCCAGATACGATGGAAAACCGGACGCTTCAGCATCAATTTGTTCCCCGAGGATGGCATGATCGATAATGATCTTCATCGGCCACGGCAGGATTAGCAGGCGAATCAGGTTCTCAAACGTGATGAAGCCGATCTTGGCGGCCATTCTCGCCTTGAAGTATCGAAAGTAGCCGGCGACCCGAAAAATGATGCGCAGGGATTCCCTGAAATCGATGTCATTTTGTCGGGCGACTTGTGCGTGATCGATCATCGAAGGACGTTGCCTGGTAGTTACGCCAGCTCCTCGAGAGCACGTATTGGAAACAGCTCCCCGCTGAGTCGCGCCGATGCATTCGACGCAAGAAACACAGCCAGGTCGGCGACGTGCTCCGGATCAGGGGGCGTCTCCAGTGGTGGCAAATCCTTGCCCGCAAATTTCTCGGGCAGCCACTTGACGACACCCTCGGTCGCAACCAGGCCAGGCGCGATGCAGTTGACGTTGATGTTGTGCTTGCCCCACAGCAGTGCCAGGGACTTGGTCAGGTTAATGACACCCGCCTTGGCGGCCCCGTAATGCACAAAGCTAGGGGAGGCCTTGATGCCGGCGACCGAGGAAATGCTGATGATGCGTCCGCTTTGCTGTTTGACCATGTGCTTCGCTGCGGCCTGGCAGCAAAAGAACACGCTGTCCAGATTCAACGCAATGCCTGCGCGCCACTCGTCGGCGCTGTACTCCTCGGGCGGTTTTACAAACAGCGCACCACCGGCGTTGTTGACCAGTACATCGAGGCCGCCAAGCTCGTCAACGACCTTGCCGACCATCTGGTTTACCTGCTCAGCGTCTGTGACGTCGCAGGCGAGGGCGAGACACGTCTGGCCGCCTGCATTGATTTCGTCAGCGATGGGTTTGAGCTTTTCGACGCTGCGACTGGCGATGGCCACCTTTGCGCCGCAGCGGGCAAATGCGCGCGCTATGCGGCTGCCGATTCCGCCGCCGCCGCCAGTAATGATGACAACCTTGTTGTGCAACTCGTGTGACACGTGACTATCTCCTCTTGCCTATTTGTTGATGACCGCCGCAACCTCATTGATAAAGCGGTCCATCAAATCCATTTTTTCCTGGCCGGCGCCGATCAGCTCACCCAGCGTGAAATCCGGCACCATGAGCTCATGGACGCCGGCGTCCCGGTAAGCCGCGACTGTGTCGACAACTTCGTTGGCGTTGCCAATAATTGCGGGCATCGGCAGATCCATGCCCCTGAGCTTCTTGATGCGCGCTTCGTCGTCGGTGAGAAATAACAACGCAACCGCGGAGCGTTCGATGTCCGCCGGATTTCTGCCGACGTCCTCGCAATGCTCGTCAAGTACCTGCATCTTGTGAATCAGCGTATCGACGTCGCCCCAGACGTTCCATTCGTCGGCGTACTTGGCAACGATGCGCAGCGTCACTTTCTCACCGCCGCCGCCGATGAGCAGCGGCAGATTGGTCTGCTTCGGCTTGGGTTGCATCGGCGCGTTCTGCAGTTGATAGAACTTGCCGTCGAAGTCGACGTAATCTTTGGTGAACAACCCTTTGATGACCTGGCACGCCTCGTCCAGTTTTTTCAGACGGTGGCCTGCGGTACCAAACTCGATGCCGTAGGCTTCGTGTTCGTTCTTCTGCCAGCCGGACCCGAGTCCGAGCACTACGCGGCCGCCAGAGAGCTGGTCAAGTGTGGCGACCATGTTCGCGAGAACCGCGGGGTGTCGGTAGGAATTACCCGTGACCAACGTGCCCAGCCGAAGTCTCGGCACATCGCGAGCCAGCGCCGCCAACGTGATCCAGCTTTCGTGAATCGGAATGAGTTCGTCTTCGTCGGGCAGAAAATGATCGGCTAGCCAAATGCCGTCCCATCCGGTCGCCTCCGCGTGCTGCGCCAGCGTTTTCGTTGCCTCGTAATCGCTACGAGGGTTGGGCCAGAAACCAAATCGCATAAAAACCTACCTGCTGCTTGTTTGTAATTCCACAAAGTGCCGAAAGCGGCCTTGTGGCATTTTCATGAGTTCTTGTGGCGTGCCGGACTCAATAATTTCGCCGCCGTCCAGAAAATAGATTCTGTCGGCGTGACTGATCGTCGACAGCCGGTGCGCAATGACGATAACGAGCTTTTCCTTTGCGGCGTCGTGTAAGGCGTCGACCAGATACTCTTCCGTTTCCGGATCTAGCGCAGACGTTGGCTCGTCAAGCACGAGGATGCGCGATTTCTTGAGAAGTCCACGCGCGATCGCTATGCGCTGTTTCTGGCCGACCGACAGTTTGCTGGTTACGGTGCCAAGATTGGTGTGGTAGCCATCGGGTAGCGCTGCGATGAAGTCGTGTGCACCGGCCGTTCGGGCGACCGCTTCGACATCAGCTAACGATGCGTCGCTGTTGCCGTAGCGAATGTTCTCGAGAATCGAATCGGAGAACAGTTGCGTCTCCTGGAATACATAGGAAACCTGTTCCCGGAGGCTGCGTGCCGATACCGTTTTGAGGTCGACGCCATCGATCGACACACTACCTTCGCTGGCCTGCAACAATGCGGGCACCAGGTACGCCAACGTCGTCTTGCCGGCGCCGGCCGGGCCGACAATCGCGATGATTTCGCCCAGCCTGGCTTCAAGGTTGACGTTCTTCAGTGCGCGCCGGCCATCCGGATAGGTCAGGCCGACATCGGACATGACCAGGCCGTGACGAATTTCGGGCAGATCAATGCCGTCGCCGGTGACCTCGGGCTTCATATCCAGGATGCGAAAAACCCGGGCAACGCCGGCCACGTCGGGCTGCAATTCGGAATACACCGTACCGAAGCCGAAGCAGACGGCGCTCAGCACAAAGAAGTAATAGTTGACGACAAAGTAATCACCGGCAGTGAAGGTACCGTTGATGACGTAGCCGGCCATAATGACGAAAAAAGCAACCTGGCCGGAGAGAAATGCGAGGTTGCCCATCATTCCCATCGCGAGCTGCGCGATTACCTGTGATCGATACTGTTTGAACGAGTCGCTGCTGGCGTTGCTGAATCGCTCGCGTTCCTGCTCGTTGCCACCCAGCGTTTGCACGGCGAGCACGTTGCTCATGCCCTCTTCAATATTGGTGGTCATTTTCGAGCCGGCCGCGCGACTGGCCTGGCTGCGACGTCTCACCACGCCGGTCAGTGGCGCTACGAGGAAATAGGCGAACACACCGACGAGAAAGGCGACCAGGATGAGTTCGGATGCGTCGCCAAAACTGGTGCGCAGCACACCCATGGTGATAGCGATCATCAGGATGCCGGGCAGCAGATGCACGACGAGTCCTTCGAAAATGCCGTTGGCACCGGTGCTGTCGTAAAGAACACGATAGGCGTTGTCGCCAATGCGATGCTCTTCCAGCGTGCTCATCGGCAGCGACGTTATATGGTCGGCAAGCTGAGTCCGCAGCAGGTGGTTCATCGACTGCGACAGGCGCAAATTGATCAGAAAGTCGAGCATTCCGAAAATGCCGCCCATGTTGCTACTCGCGCCGTTCGCAGAATTTTCAGTTTGCGTCGCGGTATCTTCTCCGTTCGCCAAATCGGCACCGGCCTCACCGGCGGAGCCTTCGCGGACACCGGTTAGGGCGCCGGCCGCGGTGACACCGGTAGCGCGATTCGGCGTCATGCCAAACAGAATGACGATCACTACGCCGGCCAACAGCATCCAGGCCATGATTTGTGTTGCCGGCATGTTGTGCAGCGGAATGACCAATGGCGCTACATAGCCGGGAAAGCCGGCGGCATCCGCGGGGACAGGCTGGTTGAGAATTACATGGTCAACGATGATCTTGAGTACCCATGGCAACAGCATGATGCGGAACGCGATTTCCGCATTTACGAGGACAACCTTGGCCGCGACCCGCGCTTTGAAATAGCGCAGGTAGGTGGTTACGCGGAACAAGGTCTTCCAGGCTTCACCATGGGTAAGCCGCGGGTCAAACGTGGTCGATTCGCTGACAGGGCTCATCAACTGCGGCCTGCCTGCAACTCCACATACTCGCGATAGTGGCCTTCTGGTCTGGACATGAGTTCTTCGTGCGAGCCGGACTCGAGTACTTCACCGGCTTTGAGGAAAAGTATCTTGTCGGCATTGCTGATTGTCGACAGCCGATGCGCAATCACGATGACAAGTTTTTCCTTGGCGGCCTCGTGCAATGCATCCACCAGGTATTCCTCGGTCTCCGGGTCCAGTGCCGACGTCGGTTCGTCAAGAATCAGGATGCGAGATGGCTTGAGCAGGCCGCGAGCGATTGCGATGCGTTGTTTCTGACCGACGGACAGTTTGCTGGTTACGGTGCCGAGGTTGGTCGCGTAGCCGTCGGGCAGTGCAGAGATAAAATCATGCGCGCCGGCCGTGCGGGCAACCGCCTGCACCTCTTCCAGCGTCGCGCTTTTATTGCCGTAACGAATGTTGTCGAGGATGGAGTCGGAGAACAGCTGCGTCTCCTGAAACACGTAGGACACCTGCTCGCGCAGGCTGCGCACGGAGACGTCCTTGAGGTCGGTATCGTCAATGCGGACGGTGCCCTCGGTCGCCTGCAGCAACGCAGGCACGAGATACGCCAGCGTTGTCTTGCCGGCGCCGGTTGGCCCCACAAACGCTACGATCTGGCCGATATTCGCTTCAAGATTTACATTGCGCAATGCGCGTCGGCCATCGGGATAACGCAAGCCGACGTCGTGCATGGTTACGCCGCGTTCGATCGTTGGCAGTGCAACGCCACTGCGTGTCTTTTCGGCGGGCATGTCCAACAGGCGAAACACGCGTCCCATACCGGCGATGAAGCCCTGTATTTCCGTGTACAGGTAACCGAACGCATAGAACACCGCACTCAGCACGAAATAATAATAAAACATCACGAAGTAATCGCCGGCCGTGTAAGTGCCGTCGATGACGTAACCCGACATCAGTATGAAAAAAACGATTTGGCCGGTGATAAACGCCAGCCCGCCGATTACGCGGATGCCAAGCTTGACGAATATCTCGGAGCGAAACCGTCGGAACGACTCGCTGCTGGCGAGGTGGAAGCGCTTACTTTCCTGTGCATTGCCGCCCAGGCTTTGCACCGCCAGGACGTTGCTCATACCTTCTTCGATGTTACTCGTCGTCGTCGATCCCGCCCGGCGACTCGCCTCGCTGCGGCGCCGGGCCAATCGCGCAAACGGGGTAACGAACAGGAAGGTCAGGGGACCGACCAGGATGCCGGTCACAATGACATCGGGCGCTGCGCCGAAACTGGTGAGCATGACGGCGAGCGTTAGCGAAACCATGAGTACGCCGGGGTAGATGCCGACTACGATCGCTTCGTAAATGCCGGTCACGCTGGTGCTGTCGTACATGACGCGAAAGGTGCTGTCGCCAATGCGCTGATCTTCCAGCGTCGTAACGGGCAGCGAGAGCACGTGCTCGGCGAGGCGGCTGCGCAGCATGTGGTTCACGGCCTGACTGAGACGCATGTGAATTTTGAAGTCCAGAATACCGAGCAGTCCGCCCATCGCGCTGCCCGCCATCGGTGCCTGGGCGCCGTACACCGATGAGCCTGCACCGCCGGCTTCGCCGCCACTGTTTGCCGCGTTTTCGCTTTGCGTGGCGGTATCCTGGCCTTCGGCCAGCGTCGCGCTCGCGGTCCCCGAGGAACCGGCAGCGGCGCCCGAAAACGTACCGGACGCGTTGCGACCCGTGGCCCGATTTGGCGTCATGCCAAACAGCAGGACGCTGCCAATGCCGAAGATCAACATCACGAACATGATGTCTTCCGGGGACATACCGCGCAGCGGCAGCACCAGTGGCGCCATGTAACGCGGAAATTGGGAGGCCGTCGCGTCGATGGCCTGCCCCAGGATGACGTGGTCCACGATTATTTTCAGGACCCACGGCAACAGCAGCAGGCGGTAGAAATGCTCAAGCGTGATCAGGCCAATCACGGCGGCGATGCGCGCCTTGAAGTGGCGCATCAGGCCGACTACCCGGGCAATAACCTGTAGCGCGCCCTTCAGCGTGAGCGGACTATCGGCAGGTCCTGTCGTCACTGCCTGACTCACGTAGCGTCGTCCTCGCCGGAGTCCGTGGGTGACAGGCGCCTCGACAGTCGAGCTTCGGTTTCGACAAAGTTTCGATAACGTCCGCCTTCGATCGTCATGAGCTCGGCGTGCGAACCGTTCTCGACCAGGCGCCCCTTATCAATATAGAGAATGTAATCTGCCTTCTGAATCGTCGAGATGCGGTGCGTTATCAGAAATACAGAACGGTTTGCACCCCAGGCAGCGAGTCGCTCGAGTACGCGATGTTCGGTACTCGCATCGAGCGCGGCGGTGGGCTCATCGAGTATCAGAATCGGCGCGTTCTTGACGAGTGCGCGCGCGATCGACAATCGCTGCCGTTGACCGGTGGACAGTTTGCCGCCGCGATCGCTGAGTACGGTATCCAGTCCATCTGGCAGACCCGCTATGAACTCATCGACGCAGGCAACGCGCGCGGCTTCAAGAACACGCTCGTCATCGGCATCCGGAACGACGTAGCGAATGTTGTCGCGCAGCGACATGCCGAACAAAACATTCTCCTGCAGCGCGATGGATACGTTCGAACGCAAACTGCCGAGCTCAATTTTGCGCAGATCAACGCCGTCAATAGATACCGACCCGGAATCAGGATCGTAAAGCCTCGACAGCATTCCCATCAGCGTGGTTTTGCCACTCCCGGTCGGCCCGACAATCGCCGTGACTGTGCCCGGCCTGACAGCAAAACTGACATCGCTCAATACCGGGCGGTTGGGCTCATAACTGAAGCTGACCTGATCGAATTTGATTTCCTGGATCTGTTCACTGATGGGCACGGCATCCGGGTCATTCACGATGTCGGGTTCGATGTCCAGAATGTCGAACGCGCGGTTCAGTCCCATCGCCATGTCCTGTGCTTTGGTCCAGCGATCGACCAGGTCACGAATGGCATTACTCGATGCGCCAAGCTGCTCCTGTGCGGATTGGTAAGCCGACAGGTTCCATCTCAGGAAACTTAAGCCCACCAGGCCGACCAGCACAGTGGCGTAAACCTGACGCTCGCCAACCGCCCAGATCGCGGTCAGGAATTGGCCGTAAAGCAGGGCGCCGGCCGTAATCGTGAAGCTGACGATGCCGATGATGGCGACCAGGGAGCGCACTCGGTATGAGGCGTTGAATGCCCTGACCGAGTCGCTTTCGAAGCGCTCCTGCTCGGCTTGTTCCGCACCGTAGGCTTTGATCAGGCGCGCGCCGGCAAAGGTTTCCTGCACGCGCGATGTAAAGTCGGAGTTGGCACGCCGGCTGGCAAGCGATTTCTCACGCATGCGTGGCGAAAACCAGCGCGCCCAGAGCAACGTAAATACGACGATGGTCAGTGCCATGGTTCCGAGAATCGGATCGAGCGCGAACAGGAACAGAAT
>JBCAZN010000020.1:0-13862 GCA_038533035.1 Pseudomonadota bacterium | reverse complement strand
GTATTTTCGAAAGCCATTTCATCTCACTCCATGATCGCCTTCCACGATAGCCGAACACTATGTCGAATGGAGTGAGCTGAAATGGCTTTCGAAAATACAATTACAGAATACGACATGGACGCCAATTCCCAGGAGTTTGTGCAGGGATTGCGCGGTACTGCGAGCGATATCGAGCCGGATCTCGCCGTTGACGGACTGAACGAATCGATCCTGTCGAGGATCCTCGGGCTGTTCGGCGCCGGCAAATCTTGACCTAGCGCTTCAGATTCCCACTGGACAACTGCACCGGGCTATGGAAAATGGATTAGCCCGAAGGCGGACTATTACAAAAATATGTGGGTTTCCAAGCCAATATACGAAAGCCTGCCGTACTTTTACTTGCTCGCAGGCGTACTGTTTCTCGCGGCCTCGATGTATATCAACTACTGGCTGTGGCCAACGGTGTGCTTCATCGTGGGTGTTTTCTGCCTGGTAGCCGGCCTCGTCGTGCTGCTGAAGCGACGCGATTACCGGGTTACGGATCGCCGCGTAGGGCGCCCCGACTACTAGTCGTTAACGACGGACTCCTGTTCGTTCGAGTCGTCGTCTTCCATTGAATCATTGTTCGCCGCGTCTTCGCGCTGGCGCAGGTCTGTGTACACGAGTTCATGAACGCCCAGTGACACGACGTCGCCGTCACGCAGACGGTACTTCTTCACCTGTTTTTCGCCAAGAAACACACCGTTGGTGCTGTTTAAGTCTTCGATGACACAGCCCGTCTCATCACTCACGAGCTGGGCGTGGTGGCGACTGACAAACTTACTCTTGATGTAGACCTCGTTGTCCGGTGAACGCCCAACGATTATCCGGCCAAGCGGGAAGCTCAGGACATCCGTGACTTCGCCATCCTGGCGAACCTCGATCTGCGTGACGTGAGACTCGGCATCGTCGCGACGCTCGCGTTCAATCTGCCGCAGCTGGTCGTAAATGCCGGTATTGCTCTCATGTTCCTTCCAACCGAGTTCCTGCGCGGCCGAAATAATATCGTCGGCATCAACCGATGCCTTCTCATCGGCGAACGCGCACAACAGTGACGTATCGCAAATCGTGTTAATCAGGCGCGGGACACCACCGGAAAACCGGTAGATCGCATCGAAGCTGTCGTCGGTAAACAGTGCATTGTCGTCGCGACCGGCGACCGCCAGGCGGCGTTCGATGTATTCGCGCATCTCACGACGATCGAGCGGGCCAATGTGGAACCGCAGGCGCACACGCTGCACCAGCTGTTTCAGCGTCGGTGAGTCGAGCGTGTCCTTCAGCTCCGGCTGGCCGGCCAGGATGATGCGCAGCACTTTTTCCTTGTGCGTTTCTATCCCCGAGATCATGCGAATCTCTTCGAGCACCTTTTTCGACAGGTTCTGCGCCTCGTCGACGACCAGCACCACTTTTTTGCCACTCGAATACTGCTCGATCAGGAACATGTTGAGCATGTCCAGCAACTCGACCTTGCGCTTTTTGAACGGCTTGAAGCCGAATTCGGTCAGCACGGCCTGCAGGAATTCCGTGGGGGTCAGCTGTGTCTGCGAGACGACGGCATAGACGACGTCGTCTTCCAGCTCGGAGAGGAACGACTGCAGCAGCGTGGTCTTGCCAGACCCGATTTCGCCGGTAATGACCACGAAGCCATCCGCCAGCCAGATCGTTGACTCCATGTACGCCTTGGCACGGGCGTGCTGCTTGCTCCAATACAGGAACTCGGGGTCAGGGGTCAGCCGGAAAGGCGGCTCTTCGAGGTTGAAGTGATTCAGGTACGACATACAGCCTTGAGTTTACCCGCTTTTCCGCATTGGTCGCTATGGTGTGCTGCCGTTTCGCAGTGTGGCATGCGTCACGTTTGCGGCAGCGATTTGTCAATAATTTCGACAAGCGCGTCGCGAGCTTCCGGGGTATCGCCTATGACCGTGACGTGGCCCAGTTTTCGTCCCGGCCGGGATGACTTGCCATAGTCGTGCAGCTCACCCACATCCTGGGCACGCGTCGCCGCGGTAATCTCGCCGATCAGGTTGACCATGCCGGCGTGGCCACGGCTTTCGGCGGATCCCAGCGGCATGTTCAGTACCGCCCTGAGATGGTTCTCAAACTGGCTGGTTTCGGAACCTTCGATGGTCCAGTGCCCGGAATTGTGCACCCGTGGCGCATACTCGTTGGCGAGCAGTTTGTCACCGACGACGAACAGTTCCAGCGCCAGGACCCCGACGTAATCGAGGTGCTCAAGCATCTGACGCACGTACTTCGACGCCGTTTCCAGGAGGGCGTCGCTGTCGACTGGCGATCGGGAGGTCCTCAGGATACCGCCCGAATGCATGTTGCGGCTGAGCGGGTAGATTTCGATGTCACCGTCGACATTGCGAGCGCCAATGCATGACACTTCGTAGTCAAACGCCACCCACTGCTCTGCGATGAGCGGTACCGAGCCGAGCTCGTCCCATGCGGCGTCGAGATCGGCCGCGTCCCTGACCAGGTACTGGCCCTTGCCGTCGTAACCAAGTCGGCGCGTTTTAATAACCATTGGCAGTCCGAGGTGATCGACCGCGTCCCGCAGCGCCGCGCGCGAGCCTACCGGATGATACCCGGGCAGCGGAATCTCAAGTTCGTCGAACAGGCGCTTCTCGTCGAGCCGGTCCTGCGCAAGTCGCAGCGCCATCGCCGGCGGATATACGGGCGTGTCACCCAGGTGCTGCAGCGCCTCGACCGGTACATTTTCAAATTCGTAAGTGATGACATCGCAGGCGTCAGCCAGAGCGGCGAGCGCATCGGCGTCGTCGTACGCGGCGCGCACTACGTCACCACAAATGGCGGCCGGCGGATCTTCGCCCGGATCGACGAAGCGGCATTCAACGCCGAGGTTTCGGCCGGCAATGCCCAGCATCTGGCCGAGTTGACCGGCGCCGATGATTCCTACGCGCATTGCTTCAGGCTCGCGGGTCAGTGTCGCCGAGAACCTTGTCCGTCTGGTTCTTGCGGAAGTCGTCGAGAGAGGCGGCGATGTCTGCGTCATTGGTGGCAAGCATGGCGGCCGCAAGCAGTGCAGCATTCACTGCACCGGCCCGGCCTATCGCGAGTGTGCCAACGGGCACGCCCGCGGGCATCTGCGCGATCGACAGCAGTGAGTCCATACCATTCAATGCCTTTGACTGAACTGGCACACCGAGAACCGGCAACCGGGTCTTCGAGGCGGCCATACCGGGCAGGTGCGCAGCGCCGCCAGCGCCCGCAATGATGACTTTGAGACCGCGCTCGACGGCTGTCTCGGCGTACTCGAATAACAAGTCCGGGGTACGGTGCGCGGACACGACCTGCACCTCGTAGCTGACGCCGAGTGCGTCCAGCGTTTCGCAGGCGTGACTCATGGTCTCCCAGTCAGAACGTGACCCCATGATGATGCCGACATCGTTGCTCATTATTGCTTGGTTCCCTTTGCGCGTCGCAGCTTTGCGAGTCCGTCCCGAATCGGTTCCGGGTCCACGTGCCGCATCAGCTTGCCAATGTACTGCTTCTGCCGGCGCAATGCGCCGTGCGCCTTGATTGTACGTGCTTCCTGCACTGCCTCGAGCAAATCGTCTTCCAGTGGGAGCTGCAAGAGATCGCTTTCCTTGAGGCCGACGAGTTCCTCGCCGAGTTTCTGCCGTGCCAGGTATTCGCGCTTCTTTGCGCTTTTGCTGGGCTTTAAATCATCCACTGGTTTAAAGTACTCCGGCCGACTGGTCACCGATCAGGGGGCGGAGTCTATCATCAAGGGATATTGCGGTCATGGGAGAAGTAGCGCAGCGGGGGTCGTTGAGCGGAGAGGAACTCGAACGACTGGTTGGCATCGCATTGGAAGAGGCGAAAGGGCTGGGCGTTGACCAGGCCGAAGTCGCCGCGAGCTCTGATATCGGACTGGCAGCAACAGCACGCCTCGGCGATGTTGAGAATCTCGAATTCACCAATGATCGCGGTCTTGGCATTACGGTCTACAAGGACGCCTGCAAAGGCAATGCAAGCACCTCTGACATCTCGCCGGCGTCGATCCGCGAAGCGGTCAGCAAAGCCTTTTCCTTCGCGCAACACACGGCGCGCGACAAACACTCGGGACTTGCCGATCCGGAGCTCATGGCAACGGAGCAGCCCGACCTGGATCTCGACCACCCGTGGGACATCAGTGCCGAACAGGCGATCGAGCTTGCGATCGCAAGCGAAGCAGCCGCACTGGGCTGCGACAAACGCATCAGTAATTCGGAAGGCGCTACCGTAACCACAAACCGTGGTACCCGTGCCTACGGCAACACGCACGGCTTCATTGGCAGCTACTCACGCACGAGCCACAGCATCACGTGCGTGGTACTCGCCGAGGCCAACAGCGAGATGCAGCGCGACTATCATTACACCTCGTCACGCGTTGCGGGCGATCTTGAAGATGCCGCGGCGGTAGGTGTAAGGGCCGCTGAAAAAACCGTGGGCCGACTTGGTGCGCGCAAGATCAAAACGACCAATGCACCGGTTATCTACATTCCCGAGCTGGCACGTGGTTTCATCGGTCATGCCATCGGCGCCATCGCCGGTGGCGCGCAGTATCGACGCTCATCGTTCTTGCTGGATGCAGTTGGCGAAAAGATATTTCCGGACTTCATGCAGATCCAGGAAAAGCCGCACGTGCCGCAGGCTGTCGCGAGCCGCGCATACGATGCGGAAGGCGTTGCAACCTGGGATCGCGACATCGTCAAGGACGGCGAACTGATGGGCTATATCCTGAGCAGTTACTCGGCACGGCGTCTCGGGCTTGCAACCACGGCGAATGCCGGCGGTGCGCAGAACATCCTGATCGAAGGATCGGACACCGACCTTGAGCGGATGATCCGCGACATGGGCACGGGCTTCGTGGTCAGGGAACTCATCGGGCAGGGTGTAAACGCGGTCACCGGCGATTACTCACGTGGCGCGGTCGGGCACTGGGTCGAGAAAGGCGAGGTGCAGCACGCGGTTCACGAAGTCACTATTGCGGGCAATCTGCGCGACCTTTACCAGCGAATTGCGATAATTGGCAACGATCAGGACCTGCGCGGAGGTATCCGCTGCGGATCGTTGCTGGTTGAGGAAATGACGATCGCGGGCGCTTAGGCGTCCGCTTCATCCAATAGGTCGGCGAGTGTGCGATCGCCAAGCTTCGCCGCGACTGCCTCATCGAGAGATTTACCCAGCTCTTTGATGACGCTGTGCCAACGAGGTTGGCGGTGCGAGCCGGTCTCGCCATCGCGCCGAACAGTTGCAAGAATGTCGTCGAGGGTGATGCGTGACATTTCCCGGCCCGGCAGAATATTCTCGTTCTCATCCGTCGTAATGAGTCCGTTCGCCTCAAGGTTCTCAACGATTGGCTCAAGGGTAATGGTCGGAATGCGGACTGCGCGGCCAATGCCTTGCAGGTTGATACCATCATCCGGATCACGATGTTCCCTGCCAACAAGGAACATGACGTTCAACGCGATGCGTTCACGCATCTCGTTTGACAGTCGCGGATCGCGGCGCCCGATGCGTAAATACGCCGGGTTCTGGTAGTAAAACGCAATCTGCGAACCAATCAACAGGATCAGCCAGTTCAGGTACAGCCAGATGAGGCCCGAGATAGCCACTGCGAAGCCGGCATAGATGGCCTGGCGATTCGTCGATGTTGCGATGACTGAGCCAAAGATGATGGCCGTTGATGTCCACAGGAAGCCGCCAGCAAGACCGCCAACAAGCGCTGACTTTATACGTACCGTCGTATTGGGCATGTAGCGATACAGGAACGTGAAAATAGCCACGGTAATTGCGTACGGCATAAGCCGATCCGTAATTGTGAATACCGGCGCAAAAACTTCTACTTCCTGAATGGAAACGACCAGTTGTTCCTTGGCCAGCTCCGCCAGCGCTTTGATACCGAGGCCAACGGCGATCGCTCCGACAATAAGCACTGTGCTGTATTCAATCAGACGCGTAGCAAAGCTGCGCGGCTTCGTCACGTACCAGACGTAGTTAAAGGATTCCTCGATTTTCTGCACCATCGAGATCGCGGTGTAGATAAAGAACAGCGCGCCGATACCGCCCAGGACATTACTGTTGACGTTGCCCACAAGCGACATGACCTGGTCAGCAAAGTTGGCACCGGCCGGTCCCAGCGGCTCGACAAAGTCGTACAGATACGGCTCCACATACTTGTCGACACCGAACGCCTTGAGGCCGGAGAAGCTGACGGCGATAAGCGGCACGATCGACAGTAGCGTCGTATACACGAGGCTCATCGCACGCAACGTCAGCTGGCCCGAGAAAATATCTCGCATGACGGCATACAGGTTGCGCAGCACGCCCGTCAGGAATCGGCCGACGATGCCGTATTGAGCCAGTGTATCTCCCCACACCAGCGCGTCGACCCAGCTTCTAATGCGTGCGATCATGAGCGGATTGTACATCGAAAAACCTTTCAAAATTTGGGACTTACGTTTGAAAACAGGCTACGCACAGCGCATCGTTTGCATGACGGAGGAAACGACCGAGACGTTGTACCTGCTGGGCGAGCAGGATCGCATCGTCGGTATTTCCGGGTTTACGGTCCGCCCGCCCGAAGCGCGCAAGGAAAAGCCGAAAGTCTCCGCGTTTACGAGTGCGAAGATCGACAAGATTCTCGCGCTTGAGCCTGACCTGGTTCTAGGATTCTCTGATCTGCAGGCGGACATCGCCGCGGAGCTCATTCGGCACGGTATCGACGTGTACGTTTTCAACCACCGCTCGGTGGACGGTATCCTGAAAATGGTCAGGACGGTTGGCGGCTTGATTGGCGAGCAAAGCAAAGCCGCAGCGCTCGCGGATTCCCTGCAACAGAATATTGATGCGATTCGCGATCAGTCGGCCAGCGATCCGCGTCGACCCAGAGTGTATTTCGAGGAATGGGATGATCCGCTGATCAGCGGTATTCAGTGGGTATCGGAACTGGTCGCAATTGCGGGCGGCGACGATTGTTTTCCCGAGTTGGCGAAGGAGTCGCTTGGCAAGAACCGCATCATCGCCGATCCCGGTGAGGTCATCGAGAGACAACCCGACATCATTATTGGTTCATGGTGCGGTAAAAAGTTTCGGCCGGAGCGCGTCGCCGGGCGACCAGGATGGGACACGGTTCCGGCGGTTCGGGATGGCCACGTCGTTGAAATTAAGTCCGCGGTGATTTTACAGCCGGGTCCGGCAGCGTTGTCAGAGGGCGTACAGCAGCTGCGCGAGATTATCGCGGCCTGGCACTAGGCCGTCATGCGCTGCAGCGCTTCGCGATACTTGGCCGCGGTTTGCGCCAGTATCTCGTCCGGCAGGTCAGGCCCGGGTGCTGTTTTGTCCCAGTCGAGCGTATCGAGATAGTCGCGCACGAACTGCTTGTCGAAACTGGGCGGACTCGTGCCGACCTGGTACTCCGAGACCGGCCAGAAGCGCGATGAATCGGGCGTCAGCGCCTCGTCGATGATGTAAAGCTTGCCCTCGTCGTCGAGACCAAACTCGAACTTCGTGTCGGCGATGATGATGCCGCGTTCGCGCGCATAGGCCGCGGCCCGTTCGTAAATCTCGATCGAAACGTCGCGCACTCTTGTTGCGAGTTTTTCGCCGACGAGCTCCACGACTTTCTCAAAGCTGATGTTTTCGTCGTGGTCACCCGCTTCGGCCTTACTGGCCGGTGTGAACAACGTTTCGGGCAACTGCTGCGCCTGCTGCATGCCGTCCGGCAGATCGATGCCGCAAACATGGCCGGTATCGAGGTAATCGCGCCAGCCCGAGCCGATCAGGTAGCCGCGCACGACGGCCTCGATGGGCAACGGTTTCAATCGCTTGACGACAAGTGACTGGCTGCGCAGCCGGTTGCAGATTTCCCCGTCCTTGACGACGTCGTCGATCGTCAGCTCCGTCAATTGATTGTCGATGATGTCATGCATCATGCGGAACCAGAACAGAGAGATCTTCGTGAGTACCTCGCCCTTGCCCGGAATCGGATTGGGTAACACGACGTCGTACGCCGAGAGCCGGTCGCTGGTCACGATCAGCAGGTGATGGTCGTCGACACTGTAGATGTCGCGGACCTTGCCGCGACCGATCAGTGGCAGTTCAGGAATGTTCGTTTCGAACAGAACGTCTGCGGTGCTCATGGATTGAGATGATGACACGCGATACGATGCGGCTCCATATGTTTCTCGGAAAAACTCTCGGCCTCATTGTGCTGCTGGTCATCATGTACCAGTTTTATCGAGGCTTCACTCGCAGCATGCGGACGTTCGAACGCCAGGGCGAGCGGGTGTCAAGAGTGTCCGAGGATTACGTGAAGGCCCTGTTCCAGACGATGGGGCATCTCGCCAAGAGCGACGGCCGTGTTAGCGAGGACGAGATTCGCGCCGCACGACTCGTCATGCATCGACTGAGCCTGACGCCGGCCCTGGTGCGCAAAGCCGTGAGTTGGTTCGATGAGGGCAAGCAGCCGCGTTATCCGCTCGTGCAGCGCATGCGCGAGCTGCGTCGCGTTAGCGCCCGTGGCGCCGGCGACCGGCAAATGTTCGTGCGGCTGCTGCTCGAAGTCGCCTTGGCCAAGGCGTCGTTGAATCGCGCCGAGCGCGCCATGATCTGGAAGATCTGTACGGAACTCGATATCGGCCGCGTCGAACTGGCGCAGCTGGAAGCGATGATTCGCGCGCAGAAAGGTTTCAAACGCTCGCCGGCAGGCGACGCGGATGCTGCGAAAGTACGGCATGCGTACACGACGCTGGGCGTCACCGAGGCGGCGACCAACGACGAGGTCAAAAAAGCCTATCGCCGCCTGATGAACCGCAGCCACCCGGACAAGATTGCCTCGGAGAATCCGGACAAGGACGTGATCGACGAGGCTGAGCGTCGCACTCGCGAGGTGCGCTCGGCGTACGAGCTTCTCAAGGCGCGTCGCTCGATCCGTTGATGCTACAGTTGCAAAAAAACGAGGAATGACCGTGGAACCACTTATTGCCCCTTCGATCCTGTCGGCCGACTTTGCGCGGCTTGGCGACGACGTCAAAGCCGTGCTCGATGCCGGTGCCGACATCGTGCATTTCGATGTCATGGACAATCACTTTGTGCCGAACTTGACGATCGGACCGATGATCTGTGAAGCGCTCAGGGACTACGGCATCGGCGCACCGATCGACGTTCACCTGATGGTCGAACCCGTCGACCGGATCATTCCGGACTTTGCCAAAGCGGGCGCGAGCTACATCACGTTCCATCCGGAAGCGAGCCGCCACGTCGACAGGACGCTGGGCATGATCCGGGAAGTGGGTTGCAAGGCGGGTCTCGTGTTCAACCCGGCAACGCCGCTCGACTGGCTGTCGCACGTCATCGACAAGGTCGACATGATCCTGCTGATGTCAGTGAACCCGGGCTTTGGCGGGCAAAAGTTCATTCCGTCGTCGCTGACGAAACTGCGCCAGGCACGCCAAATCATCGAGTCGAGCGGCATGGACATTCGCCTGGAGATCGATGGCGGCGTGAAGGTCGACAATATCGGCGAAATCGCTGCGGCCGGCGCCGACACGTTTGTAGCAGGCTCCGCAATCTTCGGTTCAGGTGATTACGCCGAGACTATCTCCGCAATGCGCCGCGAGATCAAAAGCGCAACCAGCTGACGCGAGAAGGCCCCAGTCTGGATAGTGTGGACTTGCTTCAATGAAGCTCAGGCGCAACTCCACACTATCCAGACTGGGGCCTTGCGCCGTTAGAGGTTTCGGTTGGGCCTGGCGCCGTAAACAACGATCGTTTTGCCGGATGCGGACACGAGTCCCTGTTCCTCAAGAACCTTCAGCACTCGGCCGGCCATTTCCCGGGAGCAACCGACGAGGCGACTGAGCTCCTGGCGGCTGACCTTGATCTGCATGCCGTCCGGGTGCGTCATCGCGTCCGGTTCGTTGCAGAGGTCCATGATGGCGTGTGCGACACGGCCCGTTACGTCGACGAATGCGAGATCGCCGAGTTTGCGGTTGGTGCGGTCGAGGCGCGTTGCGAGCTGCGTTGCGAGCTCGAACACGAGGCCCGGGCTTTCGCTCGCAATCTGGCGGAAGCGCGGATAGGTCATCTCGGCGATTTCGCACTCGGTGCGGGTCCGGACCCACGCGCTGCGTGTTGGTTGTTCGTAAAACAGTCCCATCTCACCGAAGAACTGTCCCTTGTTCAGATAGGCCAGCACCATTTCGTTGCCGTCCTCATCTTCGATCATGACTTCAACCGAACCATCGACAATGTAATACAGCACGTCCGGCAGATCGCCGGCGTGAATCATTACAGTCTTCGATGGCACAGTCCGTACCCGGCAGTAACTCAGAAAGCGGTTAATAGCCGGTACATCGCTCAGATTCTTGGCTGTCGTTTGCATGAATTCTTCCTCGCCCTTCTTGCGAACCTCTTTTAATACATGTTGCGTGTCAGGGCAAGCTAAGTCCGTGTTTTCGCGTGGAAAATAACGTCCACACTACGCCTGATTACACCCAATACGCAGTCTTTGTCATGACTCTGGCGGTCATTTTCATCAAACGCCTGACCGGCTCTGGCAGCTCCGCTGCACCAGCCTCTCTGGCTTTGGCGCCATGTTCGGCTTCCTCCTCGTGCATCCGGCCGACAATGGCGCGACTGCGCGCGTCCTGTTCCGGCAGTTTGTCGAGGTGGTTGTCGAGGTGCGCACAGACCTGTTTTTCGGTTTCTGCGATGAAACCCAGGCTCCATTTGTCGCCGAAAGCACCGCTGGCCGCGCCGATTGTGAACGCGCCCGCGTACCAAACTGGGCTCAGCACGCTCGGCGAGTAGCCGAGTTCACGAATACGCGATTCGCACCAGGCCAGGTGATCGAACTCTTCGTTCGCGGCCTCTTGCATCTGTTCTTCTATGGATTCGTCACGGGCGACGGTGGCGTGCCCCTGATAAAGCGCTTGCGCCGCGACTTCACCAGCGTGATTGACGCGCATGAGGCCCGCGGCATGGCGCTTTTCCGCATCGCTCAAGTCGGACTCGTTCACGCCATCGGCTGGATTCGGCCGGGCGGGGCGACCTGCCGGCGCAGCGACTGTACGCAGCGCGTTGTTGGCGCTGGCGAGCAATTTGTCGAGCGGCGTCAGCTGGCGTGTATGCATGGATTGAAGTGTAACCCAACGCTATACTCCGCGCCCGCTTGTGGTTATTACGGATATGGAGAACAAAGAATCATGAACGTTCGGACAATTTTTGTGTCGGCGATGCTCGTCATGCCGGCATTCGTCAGCGCGCAGAACGCGCAGCAAGATGAGGACAAAGGTTGGTCAGGAAAAGCGACGCTGGGCTACCTGGCGACGTCAGGCAACACCGAGAATTCGACCCTGAACACAGGAATTGAAGTCGGTTTTTCGACAGACAACTGGGCCCACCTGGTCAAGTCAGCCGCGATAACCGCGTCTGAAAACGAAGTGACGACCGCGGAATCCTACGAGCTCGGTTGGAAAAGCGAGCGCAAGCTGACGGACCACGACTTCCTGTTTGGCCGCCTGCACTGGCGCAAGGATAACTTCGGCGCGTACGACACGCAGTTCTCGCAGACCGTCGGCTACGGTCGCCGGCTCATCGACAACGACGTGCACAAGCTCAACGCCGAGATCGGCGCTGGTGCGCGGCAGTCGGAGTTCCAAAGCGGGCTCGAGGAAAGCGAAACGGTGTTTCGTGGCGGCCTCTACTACACGTGGCAGATATCCGAGACGACCGAGTTTCGTCAGGACCTGACGGCTGAAGCTGGCGACGAGAATACCTATTCGGAGTCGGTAACGGCGATTTCGGCGAAGCTTTTTGGCGACCTGGCGCTGGTGGCGTCCTACACGATCAAGAACAACTCGGACGTCCCGCCGCTGACCGAAAAAACCGATACCTTCACGGCTTTGTCGCTCGAATACACATTCTAGTCTGAGCAGCCCCTTGCAGATCGGCATAAGCTGCTGATTTGCAAGGGGATAAAATAGTCGTTCAAGGGTTTGCATCTGCGCGGGCCCTCAAGTAGAATTTCGCGCCTTTCGCCACTCCGCGAACAGATTTGCGCGCGCGAGTGACAGACGGGGCAAGGGCCAGCGGCCATTAGCCCCGGTTAAACAGACAGTTCCCTACGGAAACAAGCATTATGAAGACGTTTTCTGCAAAGCCAGCAGAGGTACGCCGTGACTGGTACGTGGTTGATGCCACGAACAAAACTCTGGGTCGCCTGTCGACCGAGATCGCGCACCGTTTGCGTGGCAAGCACAAGCCGGAATACACGCCGCACGTTGATACGGGCGACTACATCGTCGTAGTTAACGCCGAGAAGGTTCGCGTGACCGGAAACAAGCGACAGGACAAGATGTATCACCACCACACGGGCTACATCGGCAACCTGAAATCAATCTCGCTCGAGAAGCTGCTCGACAAGGCGCCGGAGCGCGTGATTGAGAAAGCAGTGAAGGGCATGCTGCCGCGCGGTCCGCTGGGTCGCCAGATGTTCGGCAAGCTGAAGGTCTACGCCGGCCCCGAGCACAAGCACACGGCACAGCAACCGATTCCCCTGGAGGTAAACGCTTAAGGCGCTAAGCTCTAAGCGGAGAGAATTATGAGTGACACGAATTTCTACGGCACCGGCCGCCGCAAGACATCGACGGCCCGTGTTTATTTGAAGCCTGGTAAAGGCGATATCACGGTCAACAAGCGTCCGCTGGACATTTTCTTCGGTCGCAAGACCGCACAGATGATCGTTCGCCAGCCGCTTGAGCTGACGCAACTCGGTGACAAGTTCGACGTGAACGTTACGGTAACGGGCGGTGGCACGACGGGACAGGCAGGCGCAATTCGCCACGGCCTGACTCGCGCGCTGATGCAGTACGACGAGTCGCTGCGTGGTTCACTGCGCCAGGCTGGTTTCGTAACACGCGACGCACGCGAAGTTGAGCGTAAGAAAGTCGGACTGCGCAAAGCACGCCGCGCGACCCAGTTCTCGAAACGCTAAGGCGTTCAGCTCGCACGATCCTTATTGGGGGATCGTCTAGTGGTAGGACTGCGGACTCTGACTCCGCCAACGGGGGTTCGAATCCCTCTCCCCCAGCCAAAAACAGAAGGGCCTGCTTATGCAGGCCCTTTTGTTTTCGGCTGGGGGAGAGGGAAGACGCACGAAGTGCGCCCGAAGGGTGAGGAGCGAAGCGACGAATCAATCCCTCGACCCCGCACTCGCGCGCAGCGTGAGAATCCCTCTCGACCTAACCCTTCCCCTTCATCAAAAAAGTCAGCGCCGCCGACGCCAGCCCGATAATCGCTGACACAAGCACCACTTTCTTCACGCCAGCGCCAAACGCGTCCAATGAAATAACGTCAAACACGAGCAACAACGCGAGGCCGGCGACCAGCACCACGGCAATTGCTGCCAACATTTTCATGATTCCCGACATGCGATCTCTCCCTGTGTGTTGGCCAGTTTACCTTGAATACGCTGTTCTACTTCGTACCGTCGATCGGTTCGTAGTCCTCGTCATCCTGCATAGGCTCGAATGAGCGCATCAGCTTGTCAAAGCCAGGGCCGTTGATCCACATCGAGTCTGTCTTAGGACTTCTGCTGCGCTCCAGCGCTCGAGCACGCATCGTCTCGTGAGGACATTCGACCGAGTACCATGTCGGACTGGCTCCGATCAGAAGGACGCGCCGGCGGGCTTCGTCCCGGGACTCTCGGGTCCAGAACCCAAAGTCAAAAATCACATCCTGCCCGGCGGCAACCGTTCGCTCCGCCTCAGCCCAGATCAGGTCCTGGACCTCAGCCGTGAATTGGGCGAAATGTTCTTCCGGCGGGTTCC
>JBCAZN010000019.1:0-14064 GCA_038533035.1 Pseudomonadota bacterium | reverse complement strand
TGGCTGGACACAGTAAATGGGCGAATATCCAGCCATGTTGTCCTGCTTTTACAATGCCCAAGTAGCAGCCCGGACGCTGAAGCGCCCGAAACTGCGCGTATGATAACGGGAATTTCCCCTTCAGGCACACGAGAAACCACTCTCAATGGCAGACGCCAAGGCATCGACCCAGGACGCGAATAGCGACGCTCAAGACATCGTCTCGAACGTTAGCGCGTGGTGCGCCGAATTACCGGTGAGCGACGGCAGCCAGGCCGCACTCGCCGAAGGCCAGGCGATCGCGAGTCTCGTCGAGAATTTGGGGCTGCCCCGCCGCATCGTCGCAGCGGTCCACGTCTACCCCCTCTACCGTGCCGGCGTTATAAAACCAAAGCACTTACAAAACAATGCTTTAAAAGATATTTCTCGATTCATTATTGGCTTGCAACAGCTCGACGAATTTTCGCTTCCCAAGGCCTGGCAACCGGGCGAAACGCTGGGGATCCAGCAATCCGAGGCGTTGCGCAAAATGCTGCTTGCCGTCGTATCGGACGTACGGCTGGTGCTGGTGCGCATAGCCGACCAGCTGCATCGCCTGCGCAGCGCGAAGGACGCCGATCGGGTTTTGCAGCAGGCGCTCGCGCAGGAAACCCGCGAAATCTATGCCCCGCTCGCCAATCGCCTGGGCGTCTGGCAGCTCAAATGGGAGCTTGAAGACTTTGCGTTCCGCTATCTCGAGCCCGAGACCTATCTCAGTATCGCGCGCGCATTGAAGGAAAAGCGGACTGAACGCGAGGCGTTTATCGAGGACGTCAAAGCACTGCTGACCCGGGAACTGGCGGCAAGCAATATCAAGGGTGAGATATCCGGTCGTCCCAAGCACATCTACAGCATCTGGCGCAAAATGCAGCGCAAGGATCGCGGGCTCGAGGCGCTGTATGACATTCGCGCCGTCCGTATCCTCGTTGACGATGTGGCGGCCTGTTACGCGGCGCTCGGTGTCGTGCACAACCTCTGGTCCTACATTCCAGGCGAATTTGACGATTACATCGCGAACCCCAAGGAGAACGATTACCAGTCGCTGCACACGGCGGTGATTGGACCGGACTCCAAGACCGTCGAGGTACAAATTCGCTCCTACGACATGCACCGCCACGCTGAGCTGGGTGTTGCCGCGCACTGGCGATATAAGGAAGGCGGCGCGATGCCCGCCGCGTTCGATCAGAAAATCAACTTCCTGCGACAACTCCTCGAGCCAACCGGCGACGACGCCGACCTGCTCGACCAGATTCGTGATGACTTTTTCGAGGACCGTGTCTACGCGGTCAGCCCGAAAGGCGACGTCGTTGAGTTGCCCGCCAACGCCACACCGCTCGACTTTGCGTATCACGTGCACACAATGGTCGGGCATCGGTGTCGAGGCGCCAAGGTCAACGGCCGCATTGTGCCGCTGACGTACAAGGTCGGTAACGGGGACCAGGTCGAAATCATTACCGGCAGCCAGCCACAGCCGAGCCGCGACTGGCTGAGCCCGAAACTCGGCTACCTCGCCGGTGCGCGAGCGCGCGCCAAAGTGCGCAACTGGTTTCGGCAACAGGATCGCGACCAGCACCTGCGCCAGGGCCGTGAAATCCTCGACCGCGAACTGGCGCGGCTGAACGTCTCGGATATCGCCACTAATGACATTGCCAAACAGCTCAAGTTCAAGGACACGGATTCGCTCGAGGTTGCATTGGGTGCCGGCGACCTGACATCCGCGTCGATCGCAACCGCGTTACAGCACATTCGCGGTACCGAACTGCCGAAAGTTAAACCACGCCGACACAAAAAGCGCGACAGCAAGCCGGATGGTATCGCCGTCGTCGGCGTTGGCGACCTGCTATGCAACTACGCCCGTTGTTGTCGGCCGGTTCCGCCCGAGCCAATCGGTGGCTATATAACGCAGGGGCGCGGCGTGAGTATCCATCGTCAGGACTGCGGTAACTTCCTTGGGCTGTCGCGGAAAGCCCCGGAGCGCGTACTTGAGACGAGCTGGGGTGAATCGCCGAGCGGAAATTACCCGGTCGATCTGTCGATCCATGCTTTTGACCGTGCCGGTTTACTGCGCGACATCACCAGTGTGCTCGCCGATGAAGGCGCCAACGTGCTCGATCTGAAAAGCCATACCGACAAAAAGTCGATGCAGGTAGTGATGCACGTCAATGTTGAGATTCAGGATTTGCCGTCGCTGAGTACCGCGATCAGCAAACTGGAACAGCTGCCCAACGTGGTGTCGGTCAGGCGCAAGGCCTGACCGACGTTGGTTCATGCTATGACGCGGACGCGTCGTTGCCCGACGGGCGTTTCGCAATATCGGTGGCGAGCGCCATCATCGACGTAAGGTCGGTGAGGTTCGACGGTACGACAAACGTGTTGCCAACCTTGGCAAGGTTGCCGAACTGGTTGATGTACTGCTCGGCAATGCGCAGCTGCATAGCTTCCGGGCCACCCTGGTCGGTGACCGACGCCGCGACACGACGCAGGCCTTCGGCCGTTGCAGTGGCGACGGCCATGATCGCTTCTGCCTCACCTTGCGCCTCGTTGATCTGCTGCGTTTTCGCCGCTTCCGATTCCTTGATGACGCGCTGCTTCTCACCTTCTGCTTCATTGATCTTCGCGTCACGTTCACCCTCGGAGTTAAGGATCACGGCGCGTTTTTCGCGCTCGGCTCGCATCTGCTTTTCCATCGCCCCGAGTACGTCCTGCGGCGGGTTGATGTTCTTGATCTCGTAGCGGAGTACTTTCACGCCCCAGGGATCGGATGCCTTGTCGAGTTCGGCAACGACGTTCTGGTTGATAGTGCCTCGCTCTTCGAACGTGCGATCGAGGTCGATTTTACCGATCTCCGAACGCAGCGTGGTCTGTGCGAGCTGCGAGATGGCAAACATATAGTTGCCGATGCCATAGGACGCACGCCCCGCATCAAGGACCTGCAGATAAAGAACGCCATCAACGCCGACCTGGACGTTGTCTTTTGTAATACAGACCTGCTCCGCGATATCAGCCGCCTGCTCTTTGAGCGAATGTTTGTAAGCCACCTTTTCAAAGAACGGGATCAGGATGTGAAAGCCTGCGTTCAGGGTTTTGCTGTATTTACCGAGGCGCTCTACGACGAATGCGTTCTGCTGCGGCACGACGATCGCCGTCTTGACCAGGATGATGATCGCAACAAAGACGACACCCAGCGAAAAAATCAGTGAATCCATTGTTTCCTCCTTTCCTTCGGTAAATGGTTATTCAGGCTCAACGTGCAGTGTCAGACCATCAACCCTGACAACCTTGGCGCGCGTTCCCGCGGCGATTGTGTCACCACCAACGTTGCGCGTCGTCCACTTGGACCCCCTGAATTCAACCCGGGCTTCGGCGCCGGCCGCGAGATCTTCCTGGATGCGTATCGTGTCGCCATCCAGCGTTTCGCGAAACCCCTCGACGCCACCGCGAATTTTCTCGTACAGCGTTTGTCGGAACGTAAAAAAGGAGATAAGAGAAATAACGCCGAACGCCGTCCACTGGGCCCACTCGGGCATGTTGATGCCCACGAGATCGGCCAGCCCGACGAGCGCCGCCGAAATGCCAATAAACACAAGGTAGAACTGTGCATCGACGACCATCAGCTCGGCGCCGAGAATCACGGCCCCGAGTACCATCCACATCCACCAGGCCATTGCCCACCTCCCATGCTGTGAAATTCCGCTCACTATATCGCGAAACGGTATTGAGCGGCAGATTGAAAAACGGCAGGGCTACCCCAATATGGGGTACCATCCTGATCGCCGTACAACAATAAAAGGGGGACGGCATGCAGGATCTCATGCAAGCGCTAACTGACCTGGTAGCGACGCTCAACGGCTATGTGTGGAGCGACGCCCTTATTTACCTGTGCCTCGGTGCCGGCTTGTTTTACTCGGTGCTGACGCGATTCGTACAGGTTCGCCAGTTCCGGCACATGATCCAGCTGCTGTTCTCCAGCAAAGAGTCCGAAAAAGGCATCTCCTCGTTCCAGGCACTTGCCGTCTCGCTTTCGGGCCGTGTAGGCACCGGCAATATCGCGGGCGTCGCTGCGGCGATTGGCTTCGGCGGTCCCGGCGCGGTGTTCTGGATGTGGGTCGTTGCTTTTCTTGGCGCATCGACGGCGTACATCGAGTCTACACTCGGCCAGATTTACAAGGAGGTAGACGAAGGTCAGTATCGCGGCGGTCCGGCCTACTACATTGAAAAAGCCATGGGCCAGAAATGGTACGCATGGATTTTCGCACTGGTCACGATCTTTGCCGCGGGCGTGCTGCTACCGGGTGTACAGTCAAACAGTATCGCGAATGCCGTGTCACTTGCCGTCGAAAGCGACGCGACCATGCAGTTCCTCGGCGCACCCGTCGAGACCTCGAAGTTAATCGCCGGCCTGATCGTTTGCGCTGTCCTTGGCTTCATTATATTCGGCGGCGTCAAGCGTATCGCGCATGTTACGCAAGTCGTCGTGCCGTTCATGGCGCTCGGCTACATTCTCATGGCGCTCGGCATCATCATTTATCACATCGCCGAACTGCCGGCGATTATCGGCATGATTGTCGGTGACGCGTTCTCGCCGATGGCCGGCGTCGGTGCTGCGATCGGCTGGGGTGTCAAACGCGGTATTTACTCCAACGAAGCGGGCCAGGGTTCCGGACCGCACGCCGCCGCGGCCGCCGAAGTACAACATCCCGCACAGCAGGGCCTCGTGCAGGCATTCTCGGTGTACGTCGATACGCTGTTTGTCTGTTCGGCAACCGCATTCATGATCCTGATCACGCAGCAGTACTATGTCGATGGTCTGGATCAGGCAGTCAGCGGCGGCGTCCTGGGCTCCAGCGTGGTGATTGCCAGTCCCGCGTTTACCCAGCTTGCGCTCGAAAGCGTGCTGGGCGGATTCGGCAAGACGTTTATTGCCGTTGCGCTGTTCTTCTTCGCGTTCACTACTCTGCTCGCCTACTACTACATTGCGGAGACCAACGTCGCCTATATCCGGCGGACGTTCCGGTTTCCCGGTGAGCTCACGGTCCTCAAGATTGTGATGCTGGCGTCGATCTTCTACGGCACCGTTCGCGAAGCGGATCTGGCCTGGGCGATGGGCGACCTCGGTGTCGGCATAATGGCCTGGTTAAACATCATCGGCATCCTGATTCTGTTCTTCATGGGACGCCCGGCACTCAAGGCATTACAGGACTACGAAGCGCAGAGGAAATCCGGTGCAACCGAGTACTCGTTCGATCCTGAGGCGCTCGGGATCAAGAACGCCGACTTCTGGAAGAAGTAACGCTACGTATTCTTGGCGCCGGACCTGTCGTTGCCATTCGGGAACGACGGGAACAGGTGCGCGTAACGACCCGTAATCCAGACACACGACAATGCCAGCAGCACGCCGCCGACGACGTCGACCACGATGTGCTGCTTGGTGCACAGCGTCGACAGTGAAATACCGATGCCCAGGACCAGCCGCCAGACGCGGCCGTCGCGTTGCCAGAGCAGGAAGTTACAGATCCACGTGACCGCTACATGCAGGCTCGGAAACGAGATGTGATGCGGATCGGCCGCATGAACAAAGCCGAACACCTGTCGATACAGCGCCGAGCTCATCAGCTCGGGGTCGGGGCGCGGCGCGGTAACCGGAAACAGGATGACAATGGTCCACGCGACCAGGGCCGCAATGGTGCTTGCCGTGACAAAACGCCAGAACATGGCGTCCTCGACACGAAACACCGTCGTGGCGATGAACACGAAAAACGAAAAGTAGATCCAGATCGTCCACGGCACGAACGGAATCGCCTGATCCAGTGCGATATCAACGACCACGGGATCGGCAGGGATTGCCTGCACCAGTTCATGCAGCCACAGCCCGCCAGCCGTTAGTACAATCGCCGCGATAATTCTTAAGTTAAATGCTGTCATAGGAATTGCTGTAAACATACGCTAAACACGGGCTGTGTGGCGGCTCATCAGCCAATCCTTAGAAGAACATTCGATCCAATTCGAAGTGATCGGGTTATATTCGAAATCACCAAAACGAGGGAACCGGGCCAAGTGGAAACCAAAGAGCTACTCAAGAACCTGATTCTGTTCGGACTGCTGCCGTTGTGGGGCATTTCCGGGATGATTGACTGGGCGTGCCACCGGGCAACGCGGATCGAGTACACGTCCGGACTGCGCGAATCACTCGTGCACTCGCTGATGGGCATACAACTTGGCATCCCGATCCTGCTCGCGCTCTACTTTTACGTGAATGTAACGGTTCTGCTTATCTGTATCGTTGCCTGGCTGATGCACGAATTTGTCGCGCATTACGATGTGCACTATTCATCGCCCAAACGTCACATTTCGATCTGGGAAACGCATGTCCACAACTACATGGCTACGATCCCGTTGTTCCTGATCATGCTGATCGTCGTCATCAACTGGGACATGTTCCTGAACCTGGTTACGCTGAACTGGAAAGGACACATGGCGCTGCAGCGGATCGAAAACCCGCACGGCGGCGAACGTTACGCCGCAATCTATCTCGCGTTTATGGGCGCCACCTGTGTGCTGCCTTACGTCGAAGAGAACATCCGCTGCCTGCGGGTCTATTTGTTACAAAAGCGAGGGACCGCGTGAACGCCTACATCAACAGTACCGGCGCGTTCCTGCCGGGACCGCCGATCAGCAACGATGACATGGAAGATCATCTTGGCCTGGTCGACGGTAAACCCAGTCGCCTGCGCAAACGCATTCTCAAGGCCAATGGCATTGAAACGCGACATTATGCGATCGACAAGGATCACAAAACGCTTTATTCGGCAGCCGATATGGGCGTTGCCGCGGCACGGCAGTGTCTCGACAGCTCCTCACTCTCAACGCAGCAGGTAAAAATGCTGAGTTGCGCGACCACCCAGGGCGACATGGTTATCCCGGGCTTCGGCAGCATGATCCAGGCCGGACTCGAAATACCAGAGGTGGAGTTGCATACGACGCACGGGGTCTGTTCCTGCAGCACGATGGCGATCAAGGCTGCGGTCAATAACATTCGTGTCGGCGATCAGCCCAATGCGCTGGTGGTTGTCAGCGAACTCGCATCGCGCTTGTTCAAAAACACGCGCTACGAGGCTGCCGGAGGCTCGAAAGCCGTCAATTTTGACGCCGAGTTCCTGCGCTGGATGTTGTCGGACGGCGCCGGTGCAATATTGCTGGAAAACAAACCGCGCGGGCGCTCTGTGCGTATTGACTGGATTCGCAGTTTTTCGCACGCCGATGCGTACCCGGTCTGCATGGGTATCGGCCGACCTACCGACAAGGAAGACGAACGTACCTGGCAGGACTTCTCGACCTACGGCGAAGCCGAAGCAAACGGCGCCCTTCTGATTCGCCAGGATATTCGCTTACTCGAAAATATCGTCAAGCTTGGTGTCGACGGCACCTTGCGACTCATTCAGGAAGGCCTGCTCGATACGGACAAACTTGATCACCTGCTGTGCCATTACTCATCGCATCATTTCAAAAGTCGCATTTATGACATGCTGAAGATGGCGGGTTCCGAGATTGTCGAGGACAAGTGGTTCTCCAACCTGTACACACGTGGCAACACGGGTTCCGCCTCAATTCTGATTATGCTGGACGAGTTTTTAAAATCTGGCCGAGGCAAGGTTGGTGAAACAATGGTTTTGATGGTCCCGGAAAGCGGCCGATTCAATGTCTCGTATATTCACGCGACGCTGGTGGAGGAATAGCATGGCAGACCCTGTTGCAATGGAACGGCCCGATGTACTCAGCGCCGTCGGCCAGGAAACACTGCGCCGCTTGCTGCGGACGTGGTTCGATTTCGAACGGCGGCTCGCCCGGGTGCCGCTGATACGGCGCCTCGATCTCGACCAGTTCACGGTCGAGGACTATCGCAAATTGCTCCTTAACCTGAGGCCGCAAGTGGTCGAGGGCTCGCGCTGGATTACGCGGTGCGCGTCCAGTTTTGATCGCGACTTTGCCGACGTCCGCTCGGTGATTATCGGTCATGCCCAGGACGAGCACCGCGACTACGAAATTCTTGAAACCGACTACGTTAACTGTGGCGGCAAACGTGAAGACATTCTCAAACAGCCGCGCAATCCCGGCTCTGAAGCGCTGCACGGCTTCCTGATGTATCGCGCGAGCCAGAAGAACCCGGTCGACCTGCTGGGCGCGATGTGGATCGTCGAAGGACTGGGCAACAAGATGGCCACCGAATGGGCTGCCAAAATTGAGCAGAGCACGAGGGACTACAAAGACTGTACGACCTTCCTGCGCTATCACGGTGAAAACGACGAGGAGCACATGGACAAGCTCTACGGGCTGATCGACCGCATCTGTGTCGATGAAGCGGCGGCGGACTCCATCATTCGAACTGCCGAGGTCACCGGGCGACTGTATGCCATGCAGCTGGAGGAAATAGAAAATGATTAGCTGGAGCCGAAATCGGCGCAGCCCCTATCTCGAGGCCGTTGCCGTCGATGACGCGTTGCCGATCGATCCGGAGGCTGTACAACTCTGGATGACCGATATCCAGAAGGGGTCGCGCTGGATTCTGCGCCCGGTCCTGCAGTTTATCTTCGCGATTTTGTTGCACATCACGTGGTTCCTGAAACGACTGCCCTTGCCGCAGTTCAGTGCACACAACTTCCTGCAGCGGCAGATCTGCTTTTATTGCAACTGGTTCGTAACACCGGAAGCCAACGAACTCATTCTGCGCCACTTCGCCACCGAGTCGAATATTCTGAATTTCCTCAAGGAAAACACCGAAGCCAGCGACGTAGCAGCGATGACGTTATACCCGCGCAACGTCGATGACATGCTCGCAGCAACGTTTGTCGAACACGACCAGGAACTGTTTCGCGTGATGCGTGACCTGTCACCGACCGATCGCGACGGCTGGCCAAAAGATCCGGCCGACCTGAAATGGACGTTATGGCGCGACATCGATATTGACCCGGCCGTTCGTGAGCGGCGCTGGACTCAGGTGCTCGACTTTGAGACCGCCCACGCACTGTTCATGTGCCTGTTTTGCTTCCTGCTCACAGCCGAGCAATATCGCGACTCGATCAACGGCTTCAAGCTTGACCAGTCGATTGCGGTCAAGATCGGCGAGATGATTGGTGACCCGACGTTGCCGGAACTGGCCTACAACAAGTACCCGTTCTACCTTGTCGGTCCCTGGAACCTGGGTGAACGCTTTCTGATGCACGGGTTTTTCACCGAGTATCTTTACGCCCGGCTGGAAAAACTGCGGCTCGAAACCACGCCGGCTGAAAGCTAGCGATTCGGGAAGTTCAGTGCTCGCTTGTCGACAGCGAGCGATGCCTCGTGAAACGCTTCGGCGAGACTCGGGTGCGCGTGAATCGTACGCTGAATATCTTCAGTGGACGCATTGAATTCCAGTGCCAGCACCGCCTCGGAGATCAGCTCACCGGCCATTGGGCCCACGATGTGGACTCCGAGAATCTCGTCATCGTCCTCGGCCGAAATGATCTTGACCATGCCCGAGACAGACTCCATCGCCTTGGCGCGGCCGCTGGCGGCAAACGGGAACGAGCCGGTCTTGTAGGCACGCCCTGACTCTTTCACCTCGGCCTCGGTCTTGCCGACCCAGGCAATCTCCGGGTGGGTGTAAATCACAGACGGGATGACATCGTAGTTCATTTCGCCCGTTTCACCGGCAATCAGGTCGGCTGCCATGACGCCCTCTTCCGAACCCTTGTGTGCGAGCATCGGGCCGCGTACGCAATCGCCGATTGCATAAACACCCTTTACGCGCGTGCGACATTCGTCGTCGACGACGATAAAGCCGCGCTCGTCGAGCTGGATTCCGGCATCGTCTGAGAACAGGTTGTCGGTGTGTGGTCGACGACCCACGGCCACCACCAGCTTGTCGACCTCGAGCGTCTGTGCGCCGCTCTTGTCGTCATAGGAAACCATCACACCCTTCTTGCCAGACTTCGCGTTCGACACTTTGGCGCCGAGCTTGATGTCGAGGCCCTGTTTTTTGAAGTCCCCGGCTGCAACCTTGGCGACATCCCGGTCGGCCATGAACAGGAAATCATCCATGGCTTCGAGAATGGTTACCTCGGAACCGAGTCGCGCCCAGACGCTGCCCAGCTCGAGACCAATAACGCCTGCGCCCACGACGCCCAGTCGTTTTGGCACTTCCTCGAGCTCCAGAGCGCCCCAGGAATCGATAATGTCGTCGTCATATTTGGCGATCGGCAGCTCGATCGGTGTCGATCCTGAGGCGAGAATCACATGCTTCGCATCAATAATCTCAACATCGCCCTCGGCCGGCGTGAATTCCACCTTCTTGCCTGCAAGCAATTTGCCGTGGCCAACCAGGCCTTCGACTTTCGCTGCCTTGAAAAGGCCCGCAATGCCGTTGGTAAGCTGCCTTACAATGCCGGCGCGGCGCTTTTGCATTGTATCGAGATCGAGCTCGACGCCGCCGGTTTTGATGCCGTGCTTTTTGAACTCGTGTTCGGCTTTGTGAAACAGCTCCGACGATTCGAGCATTGCCTTGGACGGGATACACCCTGCATTGAGACAGGTGCCGCCAAACGCGTACTTGCCATCCTTGTTCTGCCATTCGTCAATGCACGCGACTGATAACCCGTGCTGTGCGGCGCGAATCGCCGCGATGTAGCCCGCAGGCCCCGCGCCGATCACAACAACGTCGAAACTTCTGCTCATTACTATTCCTGTGTAGCGTTAATCAGACCTGCAGCATCAGGCGCGCAGGATCTTCAAGTTGTTCCTTGATCGAGACGAGGAACTGCACCGAGTCCTTGCCATCGATAATGCGGTGATCGTACGTCAGTGCAAGGTACATCATCGGCCGCGCAACGATTTCTCCGTCAACGACCATCGGCCGTTGCTGGATGGAATGCATACCGAGAATCGCACTCTGCGGCTGATTCAGGATCGGTGTCGACATCATCGATCCGAAGATTCCACCGTTCGAAATCGTAAATGTGCCGCCCGTCAGTTCGTCCATCGACACCGTGCCGGCCTGAACACGTCCCGCAACCTCGTTCAGCGCCGCTTCAAAGTCGGCGAAGCTCATTTGGTCGACGTCGCGAATTACCGGAACCATGAGACCGCGTTCGCTCGATACGGCGACGCCAATATCGTAGTAGTTGTGATAAATCACGTCGCTGCCTTCGATCGAGGCATTCACCACGGGAAACTTCTTCAGCGACTCGACGGCCGCCTTGGCGAAGAACGACATAAAGCCGAGGCGCACGTTGTGCTTCTTCTCAAAGGTTTCCTTGTACTTCGAGCGCAGCGCCATCACCTCGGTGAGATCCACCTCATTAAACGTCGTCAGCATCGCAGCCGTTTGCTGCGCTTCTACGAGGCGCTCGGCAATGCGCGCGCGCAGTCGCGTCATCGGCACGCGCTCTTCGCGGCGTTCGACGCCGACGCTTACTTCCTGCTCAACGGCCGGAGTCGGATCACCCGGCGTCACGTTACTGCTGTCGTCGGCCTTCAGGAATGACATGACATCGGCCTTCGTGATGCGGCCGTCTTTGCCCGTCCCCATGACCATCGTCGCGTCGAGATCGTGCTCCTCAAGCAGGCGGCGCACGGCAGGGCTGGTCTTGGCCGGGCCTTTGGCTTCCTTCGCAGCCGGTGCCGCTTTCTTGGCGGTCTTTTCCTCAGGCTCCTTTTCTTCAACCGGTGCTGCCGCTGCCTCACCTTCTTCAAGAATCGCAAGCACATCGCCCGCTTCTACCGTTGCGCCGTCCTCTACAACGATCTTGGCGATCGTTCCGGACGTCGGTGCCGGTACCTCGAGTACAACTTTATCTGTTTCGAGGTCGACGAGATTTTCGTCGCGAGACACACCCTCACCAACTTTCTTGTGCCACGCGACCAGCGTTGCGTCCGTCACCGATTCCGGCAGGGGTGGAACCTTGATCTCAATACTCATTTAGTTTTCCGTTTGGTTTTTTCGGGCTTGACGACCTTGTTCGCCTTGACCTTGACATCAAGTGCAGCTTCGACGAGCGCCTGCTGTTGTTGCATATGTACTTTAAAGATACCGGATGCCGGCGCAGCCGCGCTCGGGCGGCCCGCGTAGTAAAGCTGCTGGTTATCGGCAAGCGGCTCCTGCAAGCGGTGCTTGATTTGATACCAGGCGCCCTGGTTGAGCGGCTCTTCCTGGCACCAGATAATTTCGTCAACGTGGGCGTACTGTTTGGCAATTGCTGCGTACTCGTCGATCGGGAACGGGTACAGCTGTTCGATGCGCACCAATGCGACGTCCTTGATGCCATGCACCTGCCGCGCCTCCAGCAAATCGAAATAGACCTTACCGCTACAGAAGACGACGCGTCGTGTCTTCTTGACCTCGATTTCTTCGATCTCGGGAATGATGAGCTCGAAACGACCGCTCGACAGCTCGCCGACCGGCGAGACTGACATTTTGTGGCGCAGCAGGCTCTTCGGCGTCAGCACAATGAGCGGCTTGCGATACGCGCGCACCTGCTGGCGACGAATCATGTGGAACATCTGTGCCGGCGTCGACGGAATGCACACCTGCATGTTGTGTTCGGCGCAAAGCTGCAGAAATCGCTCGAGTCGTGCCGAGGAATGCTCAGGGCCCTGCCCCTCGTAGCCATGCGGCAGGAACATTGTCAGCCCGCAAAGGCGGCCCCACTTGGCCTCACCTGAGCTGATGAACTGATCGATGACGACCTGTGCGCCATTGACGAAGTCACCGAACTGGGCCTCCCAGATGACAAGCGTGTCCGGCTCGGTGCTCGCGTAGCCGTATTCAAAGCCCAGCACCGCTTCTTCCGACAGGAACGAATCGATGACACGAAACGCATTCTGCCGGTCGACAATTTGCTCGAGCGGCGTGTACTCGCGGTTATTCACCTGGTTATGCACGACGGCGTGACGGTGGAAAAACGTGCCGCGACCGCTGTCCTGACCAACCAGGCGAACATTGTGGCCGTCGTTGAGCAACGAGGCGTACGCCATTGTTTCTGCAAATCCCCAGTCCATCTCGGTCTCGCCGTTCATCATGCGCATGCGTTCGTCAATGATGCGCTGCACGCGACCATGCGGTTTGACGTCGGGCGGGATGTTCGTAATTGCGGTCCCGAGTTCGGCCGCTGTCTTCGGGCTGATCGTCGTGTCGACTGGTACGTCCCAGTCCGTTTTCAGGTACGGCGACCAGTCTACGGTCCATTCATTGCCGATCATGCCGAGCGATGCTTTCTGCACTGACTCGCCGCGGTCGAGTTGATCGCGGTAGTCGTCCTGCAGTTTCGTCACGTCTGCGGAGGTCACCACGCCCTGTTCAATCAGTCGCTCGGCGTACAGCGCACGCGTCGATTTGTGTGCCTTGATGCGGCCATACATGATGGGTTGCGTCGCCGACGGTTCGTCCGCTTCGTTATGACCATGGCGGCGGTAGCAGACCAGGTCGATCACGACGTCTTTCTTGAATTTCTGGCGGTACTCAAGCGCCAGGCGGGTGACAAAAATCACGGCCTCGGGGTCGTCGCCATTAACGTGGAAGATCGGTGCTTCGATCATCTTTGCGACGTCGCTGCAGTAGTCGGTTGAGCGCGCATCCGACGGGCGACTCGTCGTAAATCCGATCTGGTTGTTGACGACAATGTGCACGGTGCCGCCGGTGCGGAATCCGTTCGTCTGCGACATCTGGAACGTTTCAGTCACGACGCCCTGCCCGGAAAACGCGGCATCGCCATGAATCAGGACAGGTAATACCTCGTCGCGTTCGGTATCGCCGCGGCGTTGCTGTCGTGCACGTACCGAACCCTCGACGACCGGATTAACGATCTCGAGGTGCGATGGATTGAAGGCCAGCGCGATGTGAACAGCACCGCCCGGCGTTTGCATGTCGGCCGAAAATCCTTTGTGGTATTTCACGTCGCCCGACCCTTTGAGTTCATCAAGGTCGTAGTTACCTTCAAACTCCTCGAACAGCTCTTCGGGCGATTTGCCGAGGATGTTGACGAGCAGGTTGATGCGTCCGCGGTGCGCCATGCC
>JBCAZN010000018.1:0-14216 GCA_038533035.1 Pseudomonadota bacterium | reverse complement strand
ATAGTCCGCCATGTTTAATACAGCGGGAGTGAGCATTTCGAACCCGAGGGCTCTGGCACGGATAGAGATCTCCGCAAATTCTGAGCTCTTCAGCAGACCAGGAACATTCTCCATTACAAATATTGACGAGCCTGACTTCTCGACCACATCCATAAAGGGCTCCCACAGAGCACGGCGTGCATCTCCTTGGCGCTGTTTGTTCAACAAACTAAAGCCCTGACAAGGTGGCCCCCCGATGACAACATCCGAAGCCGGAATATCATCACTTCTCAGCCAATCTTCGATGTTGGCACACGTCGCTTTGTGGGTACCGTTGGAAAAATTCAGGTTATACGTGTCAACGGCCGATTTATCGTTATCGATCGCGAATACTGAGCGATATGAGCCATTAAGGGTTGGATTCACGAACCCCAATGTCATGCCGCCTGCGCCAGAAAACAGGTCAATTAGTTTGTACTTCTCAGGCATTTTGTCCCGGGGCTCTCCGTCAGACCCAACCCGCATCTTACTCAACAACGATAAGAGCTACCAGACGGCGCGAAGTAATTGAAAAATGGCCATTCTCTGGCGGAATTCGTAGCGATTGGACGTCTGTTCCCGATAACCAGCGGGATGTGACGACGTGAAGAGTGAGAGCGGGCCATCTAACTTGCTGTTTCTACTAGGTTGATTTCCTGCTAACTTGCTGTTTCTACTAGGTTGATTTCCTGCTGGTCCTTCTACGAACCAGGTGGTCGCAGCTTCGAACCCTATAGGGCGCAGTACTATAATTCGCAAAGGCCAGGACCACCCGATCGTTATCGCGAAAGGCAACTGATCAATACGCGCTCAAAAGGAATTATGGAATCACTGCCGAGCTATAACCTGCAGGTCGGACAAACGCTTAGATACCCTCGAGCTGCAGACGAACCGCCAGAGTACCTGGACGGATGCTTGAATTTTCGCTGGCTTGGCGCATACGAAGGTGCCGGTGGGTTTCAGATGGAGCGAGGCATAAATGTGCCCGCGGCCGTTAAGTGCGTTGATGGATCTAACCGTAGACCCGCCATCATTATCTCCAGCAGCCCGTACAAAAAAGGTTCATCGGAAACCCCATGGCAGGACTTTTTCGATACCGACAATGGACACATTCGCTACTACGGCGACAACAAGGACCCCGGTAATGATCCAGCACAAGCGCTCGGTAACAAGGCGCTGCTAAAGGCCTTTCAATCGGCTCACAGCTTCGATCCACAAGTACGCGCAACGACACCGCCGTTGCTATTCTTCAAAAGGAAACGCAAAGGGTATGCGGTGTTTCAGGGGTTCGGTGTCATACAAAGCGTTCACCTACTTACGCAATGGGACAATGTCAAGCAAAGAACTTTCACCAACTACGCATTCGACTTTACGGTTTTCAACTTAGAGTCCGAACATGAGGAATTCGACTGGACGTGGATTCGGGAGAGACGAAATCCGGAAGTTGAACTATCAAAGACAAACATGCTCGCTCCCAAGAGCTGGCAGAAATGGCTGAAGGATGGCTCAAATCATCTTAATCGTGCTCGACGGCGCGTATCGAAACTGGCAATAGAAAAGCGTGAAGCACAAAAGCCGATTCCAGGTTCAGAGGCGGAGACGGTTTTACGTCAGATATACGAACACTACGGCGGCAGAAAACACAGATTTGAAGCATTGGCCGAGCTTGTAACGGAGAAGGTGATCGGGGCTAAATACGGCGGATACAACAGAGGATGGATCACAGCTGCTGGTGGTGACGGCGGCGCCGACTTTGTGGCAAGCGTAAGTCTCGGGTCGGAATTTTCGACAGCGAAGATCGTCGTGCTCGGTCAGGCTAAATGTGTAGCGCTCGATTCGCCAACGCATGGAAACCATATTGCACGAACGGTTGCCCGCTTGAAGCGCGGCTGGATTGGCGCATTTGTAACAACAAGCTACTTCTCCGACTCAGTTCAGCAAGAAGTGATTGAGGACAAGTATCCAATCGTTCTCATCAACGGTAAGCGGCTAGCTGAGGAAGTGGCGAAGATCGTCCACGAAGATGATCGATACGAAAGTGTGCTTAGTCTGTTGGATGACCTATCGGAGCAGTACGAGGGCAGAATCCAACACCGGCAACCAGAGGAAATTCTCAATCTGTAGGTGATGCCGATCAGTCTCTGCTCGCTTTGATGTTCATCGCGACAGCACAATCAAGCCATCAAAGAAGCACGTTGCCCCAACCACCGAATGGCATCTTCGGTTTTCTCCGACCAGGGGTGCCCGAAACTCAAGCGGACAAAATGGGTGTAGCAGCCGCACGGGGAGAAGATGTCTCCGGGTGCGATGCTGATGGCGGCGTCGATGGCATCGTCGAACAAGCGGGTCGCGCTGACGGTTTCAGGCATTTCTATCCATAGCACCGATCCACCGACTGGACGCGACGTTCGCGTATGGTTCGGAAACGCTTCCGACACGATGGCACGCATACGCTCGGCGTTGCATTGCAGCACCGATCGCAATCCAGCGAGATGGCGGGAGTAGTCACCCGATGCGAGCACGTCAGCGAGGGTTAATTGCTGGAGAAAGCCTGACGAACACGAGAAGGCGCGCTTTAGACTGGCGACCTCGTTAATCAGGTGGGGGGCGTACAGCCAACCGACGCGGTAACCGGGTGCCGCCGTTTTTGAGAACGAGCCGCAAGTGAGAACGCGCACATTGCTGTTCAGGAACGCGGCCGGCACTGGACGCACGCCATCAAAACGAAGTTCGCCGTACACATCGTCCTCAATTAGCGGCACATCGTATTTCTCGAGCACGTCGAGTAAGCGCTTCCGATCCTGTTCCGGCATCGTCACGCCGAGCGGATTACCGAGTGTCGTCGAAAAAACACACGCCTTGACGTCGTGCTCGCGAATGATGCGCTCCGCGTCAGCGACGGTGACGCCTTCCTCCGGGCAGGTCTCGACCTCAATCGCCAGCATGCCGAGGCTGTCGATCAACTCCAGCACGCCATGATAGGTCGGTGTTTCAACGGCGATCACGTCGCCGGGATTGGCGACGGCCTTTAATGCGAGTAGCAAGGCCTCCTGTCCACCGTTGGTAATACAGATCTCATCCGGATCGACCTGGACACCGATCGTATCCAGGTAGTGGTAAGCGATCTGTCGTCTCAAAGTGGGCTCGCCCAGCGTTGACGCATACCCGAGGCTGCGTTCCTCTGCCCGTGCCATCACCCGCTTCATCGCCCGGTGCAACATCTTTGCCGCGGGTTTTGCCATTGACGGATTGGCGATTCCGAGCGGCACGAGCTCGGGGCGATTGATGCCGTCGTAAACGCGGTCCATCAGCGACCGGCAGACCAGTTCGCCGGGTGTCCCGGTCGTGGTCTTTGCAGGACGAACGATGTCATTGGCGGCCCGGTGACGCACGAAGTAGCCGGACTTGGGCCGGGCTTCGACGCGACGTTGTCGCTCCAGCTCGACGTACGCCTGGCGAACGGTCGGAATGCTGACCCCTGCGCTCTGGCTCATCTTTCGCAGGGACGGCAGGCGGTCGCCTGGTCTCAGCGCGCCCGATTCGATGTTTTCGCCAATTAAATCAAATACTTGTCGGTAGAGAAACGTCTCACCATTTTTGTCGAGATTCGGCATATCTGTATAGGTCATATTTCTACAAATCTGTATCTGTTATAGCAGCAGAGAATCCGTAGAGTCAACTCACGAACTACGAAACCCCGGGAGACGATCATGAACAACCGTGCTGAATACCCGCTCTTTGAATCGCGCTCCGCGCGCTGCAACGCCACCGTGAAGAGCCCGGCACGGTGGCGCCTGCTTGCAGAGCTGTTCATGGCGCCCGCCGAGCGCCTGCATCGCTACCGCGACTTTTCCCGGCGCGTCGTCGAAGAAACACTCACGAACGCCGATTGCCGGAGGACGTGCCAATGAATAACGGTCTGCTATATGCGCTGACGGTGCTGATCTGGGGTTCGACGTTTTTCGCGATCGAATTCCAGCTCGGCGTCGTCGCACCCGAGGTCTCGATCTTCTATCGTTTCGCTTCCGCGTCCGCCTTGTTGTTTGGCTGGAGCGCTTCGCGCGGTTTGAAACTTCGGTTTGCTGCCCGGGAACATCTGCGATTTGCGACGCTCGGTATCCTGCTGTTCGGCATCAACTACGTACTGACCTACAACTCGCAGCAATACATCGTATCGGCACTGGCCGCTATCGCTTTCGCGACACTGCCTTGGTTGAACATGCTCAATGGTCGGCTGCTCTTCGGTACACGCACAACGCCGCGTGTCGTTCTCGGCGCCGTTGTCGGAGTGGTTGGGATCACAACCGTATTCTCACCGCAGATCAGCGACTTCTCGTTCGATGATGCGACATTTTACGGCTTTGCACTCGCCCTGCTGGCCGCGCTCAGCGCGTCGTTTGGCAACATGGCATCGCAATCGGCACAACGCGCCGAGTTGCCGATCCTGCAGTCCAATGCGTGGGGCATGTTGTACGGCGCATTGTGCGTCGGGTGTATTGCCGCATTCAGCGGCGAGGCGTTCACCTTCGATCTGTCCGCGGGCTACGTCATATCACTCGCCTACCTGACGGTCTTCGGGTCCATCGTAGCGTTCGGTGCCTACCTCACGTTGCTCGGCCGGATCGGTGCCGATAAGGCCGGGTACGCTACCGTCGTATTCCCGGTTATCGCGGTCGCGCTTTCGGCATTGTTCGAGGGGCTCGCTATTGATGCGACGACGGCAACGGGCTTCGCCCTCGTGCTGGTTGGCAATGTCCTGGTACTTGGCGGAAACAAAAAGCGAACAGACGCGGTTGCCAGCATGCCATCGAGCAAACCCCTGCTTCCCTAAAGATCTAACGGTCGCAGCCGCTACAGCTAGTGAATTGTAACCAGGCTGTTGAGATGCCGAATCCGAACTCGGATCGACAAGTAAGTAGCCCTGCGCCCCAAGAGGATTTTCGCCTGGATTGGTCGTGGAGCTGTGAGTCGTCACGCGGTTTGCTTATGTTCTCAAATACGCTACAATTGAAGCGAATTTGAGAACATTTGTCCACGTCTATGCCCAAGCAGCCCATCGAGTTCATGTTCAGCCCATATCGGCGCCAGGTCCTGGCGGTGCTGTTTCTGCGCCCAGATGAAAAATTTCACGTTCGCGAGCTCGAGCGGATGACCGGCGTGTCTGCCGGATCGCTGCATCGTGAATTGAAAGCGATGGCGGAATCCGGGCTATTGCTGCGCGAAAAGCTCGGTAATCAGGTCTTCTACCGAGTCAATACCAATTGCACAATCTACGAGGAACTTGCAGCGATATTCCGCAAGACGATGGGACTGACGTCACTGTTACATGAAGCTTTGTCTGACTTGGGTGACCGCATAAAGGTGGCGTTCGTTTTCGGATCCATGGCTAGCGGACATCAAACTGAAGGTAGCGACCTGGACGTCTGCGTACTGGGTGAGGTATCCCTGCTGGAGGTGGTGAAAGCGCTGTCCCGAGTCCAGGAATCACTGCAAAGGGAAGTCAACCCAGTCGTCATGACGCCAAAGAAGTTTTCTGATCTATTCGGAAAGAAAGATCGTTTCGTAACTCGTGTACTCAGCGAGCCAATATTGTTTGTGAAGGCGAATAAAGATGAGCTTGCAGAACTTGCTGAAGATAGGACAACTGGAAGAGCATGAGACAGATGCGAAACAGGTGCGCCGAATGCTCGAATCCGCGGAGCGCAGCATCGCCGATGCCAAGCAAGAGTCAATCAGCCCGGAAACCCGCCTGGATGCTGCCTATCGAGCTATTACACAGCTGAGCATGGTCGCGCTATGGGCAAATGGCTTCCGACCCGCGAAAAGCAAACCCGGACACCATCGGACAATGATCCAGTCACTCGTGCACACAATCGACCTGGATCGCGACGAAATGTTGTTGCTTGATACGTTTCGCGTCAAACGCAATGCGATCGATTACACCGGCGAGGATGTGGACGACTCTTCTGTGGACGAATGTATTGGAGCGGCGGCCAGGCTTATGATTCGTGTCTCCGAATGGCTTGCCGGAAACAAACCCGAACTAACAGAGTGAGCCAATACTCAAGCAGCGAAGAGCGTGCGTGAGTTTTGCGTGGAACAGTTGTGAATCGCCCTGAATATTACTGAATTGAGTGCAACGGACGCCCCGGTAACTTGTCGAAAATTATGAATCCAATTAGACACGTAGAATTCTGAAAATCCGCGTGTCGGCAGTTCGATTCTGCCCCTGGCCACGAGAAACAGAACAGGCCCCTCAACGAGGGGCCTGCTCGTTTCTGAGGTCAGCTCTATGGATTCGCAACCGGAACGTAATCCTCAACGACGTCCTTCCATCCAAATTTCGACTGCCGCTGCCCGATGCGGGCAAACTCAGCGGCCCACTTGCTGAGGAGCGTGCCGTTAGCTTGTTGCGTATAGAACAAAAAATACAGTTCCTCGGCACTAGCAGAATTGGGTGTCGTCGCGGTAGCCTGAATTGCGCCATGCGTATCGTCGCCGCTGACGATGAAACGCTTGTAACGCCTCGGGTATGCGTCGTTCAACGCACCGTGCTCGGTGAGGATCAGGTCACGGTAAATCTGTGGATCCATTCGTGAACCATCCCCTTGTGCGAAGAACCGGTTCGTTCGGTCGGAGTCAGTCTCATAAAACGCCTCGCGGATGGTCGAATCGTTCGCGAGCCTCCAGTGAATAATGCCGGTTTGCTGACCAAAGGCATCGCAATGGCCGTCGTCGATACAACTTTGCGGGTAAAACTTATGGAACTGCCAGTCGAATGCACGGGCAACGACCGATAAACAAGAGATATCAAAACATCCGAACGGGAATTCTCCAGTTCCGGGAGGAGATCCGACGCCCAGGTTGACTGCAATAGGCCCCGCGTCGTTGTAGACCGTGAGCTTGGAGTTGTTACCGAAGGTAAAACGAGTCAGGAACGGCGCGAAGGCTGCGACGCCGACACCACCCGCGCTGTGACCCATGACTGTGATCTGCTTTGCGCGCGGAAACATTTCTTTTGCGACATCCATACCAGCGCTGACGTTACGAAGCCCTCGGTGGTGTCGCGTCGGACCGAATGGAAACGAAGAATCGTTTACATCGTTGTCGCCACCGAATGTGGAACCGTCACAATAAGGCATGTAGACGACCGAGTAGTCGGCAAATGGGTTGTCGGACATAGTTGGATCGAACACGCCTGGAAAAGGCCCGTTCTCCGGAGGTTCTTGGCCCGGGAAACCATCTTGGCTTACTGCCAAAATATTGCACGCGTAGAAATCCTGCCAGCATGCGCCGCCGCCTTGCAGGAAGATCAAAAGTTTTTTGGGGTTACCTTTCCTGGAAAACACCGAGTAGTCGGAGCCTGCAATGCAGACCGGACCGTCCGGGCGGAATCCCGATGGGTAACTAGGGTCGAACGTGTATTGAGGATCAAAATCGTGTCTGGTCCAGACGCCATGCTCACTCTTGGTTGACACTGACTTACCGAGATACTTGTTTACACCCGCATCTCGCAATTCGGTCATCGCGTCGGAGTTAAGGCCGGACTCGTTGTAGTTAACCTTGTCTTGCTTTTTCGGCTTCTTGTCGGCCAACGCGGCGCCGGACGCAATGGATAGGCAAACGATGAGAATAAGACAGATGACTCGCTGCATTTTTTGCTCCCCTGAAGATCGTTAGTATTCTTTTCGGTAGCCTCCGTGCAAATTCAGTATAGGCCAAAGCTGCCAGCGCTCCCAACGAATATACTGCAGTTAACATAAAACAACGTCTAAACTCAGGTTCGAGACGAGTCGCCGGCAATAAGCTGGGTCGAATCGAAGTTACGAAGAGGAGCCACTCCGAAAAATTGCCCCGGTGAACGAATGCGGCTTCAAATCCGTTGATACGTTCAGGCGTTTCGCTTTTTGGAACTTCGAATCATCATCTTCGTGCCAAATTTGTGCCGCGACCGACTGCATGCCCAACCCACTGGTTCCCTAAAGATCTAACGCGAGCAGCCGCTACAGCCTGTGAACTGTAACCAGGCTGATGAGATGCCGAATCCGAACTCGGATCGACAAGTAAGTAGCCCTGCGCCCAAATCTGAACGATTGGTGCTCGGGCCACGCGACACTATGCGTGTCCTCTGGCCGTATGTGCGACGCAATTTCCTCGATCAGCTCAGCGGAATCTGGTTCATCGTTACCTACCTGGTCGTGTTCCAACTGCTGGTTCTAAAACTGCCGATCGCGTACGCGAGCATGATTGCTGTTGGCATTTTCGTCGTCGCCGTCGGGCTGATGTTTTTCATGGAAGGTTTGCGGCTGGGGCTTATGCCACTTGGCGAAGCGATCGGCAGCATCATTCCAAAGAAAAGCAGCATGTCGATGATCCTGCTGTTCGCGTTTCTTCTCGGTGCCGGCGCAACGTTTGCGGAGCCGGCCATCGCGGTGCTCAAGGCCGCAGGCAGCACATTGCTACCGGATGAGGCACCGCTACTTTACAGCCTGCTAAACGACTTCTCGGGCCAACTGGTCAGCTGCGTTGGCGTTGGCGTAGGACTCGCCGTGTTGTTCGGCGTGCTGCGCTTCTTCTACGCGTGGCCGCTGAAGTATCTTGCCATCCCGTCGGTTTCGCTGTTGCTCATTGTGTCGTTCGTCTATAACCAGGTTCCAGTACTTTCCGACGTGTTGGGCTTGGCGTGGGACTGCGGCGCCGTCACGACCGGCCCGGTCACCGTCCCGCTAGTGCTCGCACTCGGCATTGGCGTCTGCCGTGTCGTCAGCAGCGGCTCGGGATCCGGCGGTCATTCCGGATTCGGCATCGTCACACTCGCGTCGCTGTTTCCAATACTCGCGGTGTTATTGCTCGCGGGCTACCACTACACGGCAAAAGACTACTACGGCGCCGAAAACTACCGCGGCGAGATCGTAACGGCCACTGAAGAGGCGGCGACAAATACCGTTGAGCGGCGCCGCAACTCGATCCCGATTAGCGGCCCGGAATTCGAAGCCTATCAGGAGCAGGGTCGACTGCCGGATGGCTATGACTACGAATTTAGCGGTGGCAAACCGCAATTGGTTGACGGCAAAATCGTGGTAACGGAACCCAATGTCATCATCCGCAAACAATACGAACGACCATTCCGTTTGACCGGGGAACGCGCCTGGGACACCGACAAATCACTGTCTTCGGAACTAAAGCAGGCAGGTGTCGACGCACTCCGTGCGATTATTCCGCTGTGCCTTTTTTTGTACATCGTGCTCCGCATGCTCGGTCAAACACTGGGTAAAGAATCGGATGTTGGCGTTGGCGTCACCTTCGCCGTCGTCGGCATGGGCTTGTTCGGATTAGGTATCGCACTGGGTCTGACGCCGTTGGGTGGCCAGCTCGGTGGCAACGTGCCGCTCGCGTTCGCAGAGATCGTTCCCTGGGGCGGAGAGTTTCTGGAAGGTCCGTTGCACGATGCCAATGTTGGCAAGCTGGTTGCCGTCGCCTTTGCGTTCTTGCTGGGCTATGGCGCGACACTCGCCGAACCCGCGTTGAATGCGCTCGGCGATACAGTGCAAAAAATTACCGCGGGTGCGTTTCAGAAGCGGCTCTTAATGCAGAGCGTAGCGTTTGGTGTTGGCTGCGGTATCGCCGCCGGCGTGGTCAAGATGGCGTTCGGGCTGCCGCTGTTTTCTTTGCTAATGCCGGCGTATCTGCTGGTACTCGTCCTGACCTGGTTCTCGCCGCACAGCTTCGTGAACTTCGGCTGGGACAGCGCCGGTGTTACGACCGGCCCGATCACCGTACCGCTGGTGCTCGCGATGGGCCTCGGAATCGGCGCCAATATTCCCGGCGTATCGGACGGCTTTGGCATCCTTGCACTCGCCTCCGTTGGACCGATCTTGACGGTTCTGACGGTCGGCTTGTACACGCAACGAATGCAGCGCGCCGAACGTGATGAGGAATCACCGGAGTCTGAAGCGGATTTGGCCGATGACCAACTCGAACCGGTGGAGGCGAGAAACTAGATGTCTGATGCAGCGTACTCTGTAGTAACGGCTATTCTGCCGAACACTGCGAGCGATCGGGTTGCGCAATCGCTGGCCACCGATGCCGGTGCAACGGCATTGACCTGGCGCGCACGCGGCACACTTTTGCGCGACCATTGGTGGGCACGCTGGATGCCGCCGATCGGTCCAGTAAAAACAACGCTGCAACTCCTCGTGCACAAGGATGACGTCGATCGAATCCAGACCACCATCATCGATAGCGGCCGCCTGCATCAACAAGCGACCGGTGCTGTGTTCAGCACCCCCTGCCAACGGGCATTCTTCGGCACCGACTCCCGAGTGTGGTCGTCAAAGCTGACACCTTCAACGGCGAGCGCGGCACATCGCTGGTCGGAAAATTTGAGCATCATCTGCTGCATCGTTGGGCAGACGCACAGCGAACGCGTTGCACGCGCCGCAGTGAACGCTGGCGCGCATGGACCCGTGATTTATTTCAGCGAGGGACGCGGCTTACGCGATCGTATCGGTTGGCTGCGTATCACTAAAGAACACGACCAGGAAGTCTTGTTGGTGTTGGCGGATAACAGCCAGGCATCGGACGTGTTCAGTGCAATGGCAAAAGCTGGCGAAGTCGATCGGCCCGGGCGCGGAATCATGTATCGCATGGACATCGACAAGGGCATGTTTAATCTGCCCAGCCGATTCACAGGGCATCGCGATCCCGCCAGCATGCGACAGATTATTCATGCCATTGATCAGCTGGCGGGGCACAAGCACTGGCGCGACCAGGGTGCGTACGATCCCGGCAACGGCGGTCGCAGCACAGGGCCCGCAAGTTTCGGCGACAACCGTGCGATTTTCGAGAACCGGCAGCGGCTCACGGCCATAGCGCCGCGAGAACAGCTGCAGACGTTAACGGATGCGATCCTGGATGCAGGCGCGCCCGGCATCAACATGACGTTTGCACGCCTGCTTGCACCAGTTGCAGGCAACAGTGTGAGCAGTGCCAGGATCAACGACGAGTACGCCGTGTTGCGCTCCATTCTGGAGCCGCAGGTCATGGAGCAAGTCTACAAAACGCTATGCGACAGAGCCGAGGACAACGACACGGCGGATCTCTGCGTGTTTACAAATGACGTGCCGCAAATGGCAACCTACGCCCCCGGACTCACGGACTATCGCGCGCCGAATCAGCTGCTGGCTGCGTCGAGCTGACCTTTGCGGTTAGCCCTCGGCGTGTGATTCCGCAACGAGAACCGCTTCATTCGCAGCAACCAACATCGGTTCCACGGCCGCTGCTCCGAAACAGTGCGTTTGTGCCATTGGCCAGTACGCAGTAAACACCGGCAAGTCCACAGTGCCGTCCAGAATCGAACCGGGTTTAATAAACGTCAGCAGATTCGCGAGCAACTTGGTGTTTGCCTGAGAGTGCCGTCGCACGATGTGCGATGCGGTGAGTTCGGCGGGGTGACTTAAGCCTGCAGCTTCCACAAGTTCCTTCAGCGCGAACAAGGTCTGCTGATGAAACTGGTACACACGCTCGCCCTTGTCCGGCACCACCAGTGCCCGCTGCCTGGCCTTGTCCTGCGTCGCGACGCCGGTCGGGCAGTGACCCGTGTGACAGCTCTGTGCCTGGATGCAGCCGAGCGCAAACATGAATCCGCGAGCGGCGTTACACCAATCAGCGCCGATCGCTATCATGCGGGCGATATCAAATGCGCTGACGACCTTGCCGGCGCAACCAATTTTCACCTTGTCACGCAGGTTTAATCCAACCAGCGTGTTGTGCACGAGCAGCAAACCTTCCTGCACCGGCGCACCAACGTGGTCGCTGAACTCCAGGGGCGCAGCGCCGGTTCCGCCCTCGGCGCCATCCACGACGATGAAGTCCGGTGTGGTGCCGGTCTCGAGCATCGCCTTGGCAATAGCGAACCACTCCCAGGGGTGTCCGACACATAGCTTGAAGCCGGTCGGTTTGCCGCCGGAAAGGTCGCGTAACTGGTCAATGAACTCGAGGAGTTCTATCGGTGTTCCGAACGCGCTGTGACTTGCCGGTGACAGGCAGTCTTCGCCCATCGGCACGCCGCGCGCCGCAGCGATTTCCTCGGTGACTTTTTCGCCCGGTAAAACGCCGCCGTGACCGGGCTTGGCGCCCTGGCTGAGTTTTACTTCGATCATCTTTACGGCATCGTGCGCGGCCACCTCGGTAAAGCGTTCCCCGTCGAACTTGCCGTCCTCGTCACGACAGCCAAAGTAGCCCGAGCCGATTTCATAGATCAGGTCACCGCCATGCTCCAGGTGATGGCGACTAATGCCGCCTTCGCCCGCATCGTGAGCGAATTTGCCGCGCTTCGCGCCACTGTTGAGTGCCTGAATCGCGTTGGCACTCAGTGCGCCAAAGCTCATCGCGGAGATATTGAAAACGCTCGCGCTATACGGCTTGGCTCGATCGGCGCCAATGACAACCCGAAAGTCATGAGAATCCAGTGTGGTTGGCGTCATGGAGTGGTTGATCCACTCGTAACCGATGCGCGACAGGTCTTGCTGTGTACCGAAGGGCCGTTTGTCCGGATCACCTTTTGCCCGTTGATAAACGAGCGAGCGCTGCTGGCGGGAGAACGGTGCCGCTTCGGTGTCGCTTTCGAGAAAATACTGGCGAATCTCGGGGCGGAACGCCTCGAGTATGAAGCGCATGTGCCCGGTTATCGGATAGTTCCTCAACACGGAGCGGGGCGCCTGTTGCACGTCTCGAAGTCCAATCATCGTCAACAGGACAAACACCATGGCCAGCCATCCGCCCGTGCCAAAGGCATACCACCAGACGCCCGCAGCGACGGCTGCAAATGCACAAAACAACCAGACCGCGTAGCGAAAAGGCACGTAGCGATCGAGTTTTCCCAGCCATTGAAACATTGCAGCTCTCCACACCGCGGCCGCCGAAAAACGGCCGTCTCTTAATAGAACATCGGCCGATTTGGCGTGAAGTTGAGTGGTTTGGCCCGAGCAGGGCTGAGGTGCCAAAAAAAGATAGCCCAATTACTTTGCCATGGCAGGTCTATAATCTCCGGACTCACCGATAAGGATATTGCTATGTACGCACAAATCTCCAATCGTTTTATCCGGGCTTTACTCGCGTTGTTTGCCAGCATGACTTTTGCCGGTACGGCAATAGCGGAGGACGAATCCGCTGCGACCAAGATTGCTCGTGCTGAGTCCGCCGCGCCCGCCAGCGTTTCGGCTGACGCGACCATCGTGGATGTTGATGGCACGGTGCTGCGGCAAGGAACTAATGGCTGGACGTGCCTGCCTGGCGTGCCGCTGATTCCGGGCGACAAACATCCGATGTGCAACGACGCCGTGTGGTCGGCCTGGTTGGCTGCAGTCGCGGCCGGTGAGGAATTCTCGGCCGATACGGTGGGCTACTCCTACATGCTGCAAGGCGACGCGATGGTGCATAACCACGATCCATCGGCGACCGAACCGGACGACAGCGGCCACTGGGTTCAGGAAGGCCCGCACCTGATGCTGCTGCTGCCTGCCAGCGTTTCGATGGACGGCATGAATGCCGATCCGTACCAGCCGGGGCCGTACGTAATGTGGGGCGAAACACCTATGCGGCACATCATGGTGCCGGTCGGACCGCGGGAGGAATAGGCGCGCCGCCGCCCGCCATCGATCTTCGCTTGTTATACGGCGACGTTTACTGCCGTGTCTCGATGCTGCGCATCAAGGAATGAGCCTCGATTAGTAAAACGTAATCGGTGTCGGCATCGGACCAAATTTCCAATGCTTCGGCTAGCGCATTGCGGCTAGCTTCTTCGTTGCCTTCGGCCAAGTGTAGCTTGGCATAGATAAGCTTTGCGTAGCCGTTGGCCGGGAAAACTTTCAGGATTTCCTGAAGGCTGTCACGTGAGTCGTCGATAGCGCCGGCCTCGAGATAAAGCTCGGCGAGAATCACGTGCAGCGACGAAATACTGAGATTGCTCTGGAACATCTGCAGCATGGACTGGCTCAGCAGATTCCTGGCACTGTCCAGGTGCGCGATTGAAGCGCCAAAATCGCCGTCCCAGACGGCCACCCTGGCGGATTGAAATTCGACAAATGGCAGTAAGACCGGAGGCATCTGATCCTTGACCTGTTGCGTCTTGTTCGCCCACTCCCTGAACGCTTCACGATCGTCGGCCGCGCCGTAAATCGTTGTATACGTAAAATTCA
>JBCAZN010000017.1:0-14830 GCA_038533035.1 Pseudomonadota bacterium | reverse complement strand
TCATGAATGGTACGACGCTCGCTTTGCCGAGTCGCGCGAGGGTCGAGGTAGCTGTTGTATGCATGCTGCGCCCGACCAGAGTTACAACCGCAAGGGCTCTGCCGTCGTTGAGTTTTTTGGCGTGCCCAGCATGCATACAACAGCTACCTCGACCCTCGCGCGACTCGGCAAAGCGAGCGTCGTACCATTCATGACGCGCCGCTTGAAAAACGGCCATTACGAAATGACGTTGCTACCCGCGTTTACCGACTTCCCGAGCGACGACGCCGTCGCTGACACGCGCCAATACGTTGACGCGCTGGAACAACACGTTCGCACTTGTCCCGAGCAGTACTTCTGGGTGCATCGCAAGTTCAAGGACCTGCCCGAAGGTTACCCGGATTACTACTCGGATCTCGACGCGCTGAAATAGCCTTCCAGGAGTTCCTGCCAGTTGCCGCTGTGATAGTGCAGTCGGGAGTCGAGGCGCAGCACTTTCTGCAGCGAGCGATGCAATCGACTCAATGTCTGCTGTTGCCATGCACCGGGCGCGCGCAATTCGCCTTTGTCGAAGTCGAGCAGCCAGAGGTCGCCATCACGATCGATCTGCACGTTGTAGGCATTCAAATCCGCGTGATACACGCCCGCCTCGTGAAAGCGCCGGATCGCAGCGCCGCAGCCCTGCCAGAACGCTTCACTGCGCTCGGCCTCGGCAATGTATTCGACCAGCGAAATGACATTCGGAATACGCACGGTAATGATATCGGCCGTATAAAACGTGCCACGCTGGCAAAACCGCGCTGCTGCCGGCCGCGGCACGTTCAGGTTGTTGGCGGCCAGCTTGTCCAGCAGTCGCCACTCCATGAACGACCGGGTCTTGTCGGCACCCGAAAAGACGTAGCGGTCCTTTAAAACCTTACTCACAAGGCCGCCACGCAGGTAGTGGCGCAGCACGAACTGTTTGGGCACGTTGCCGATGTACATCGTGCTGCCGCGTCCGGCTGACTGCAGGTGCCCGCCGACGGGTTCGGCATGCGGCCAGCCGGCAGGCGCAAAGCTCAGATCCGAAATCTGGTTGATGATCGACTTATCGTATAGGATGGCGCCGGTCTCGGTCTTCTCGACGGTTTCGGTCAAAAGGTCCGCCCTCTCACTCGTTGTGCCTGATTCGAATCTACAGTCTTCACAGCCGTCCAGCATCTGTGTTGTCCGCTTGTCGGCAATCGGTGATACCTGTCACGCGCTTTGTGTCATTCGCCGTTTGCAGGACAACTGGCCGGACGCGAAGCTGACGTGGATCATTGGCAAAACCGAAGCATCGCTCATGGCCGATGTGCCGGGCGTGGAGTTTATCATTTTCGACAAGTCGGCTGGCCGCGATGCGTACCGTCACGTACGCGATCAGTTGCGCGGCACTTCGTTCGACGCCGCACTGTGCATGCACGCCTCGATGCGCGCAAATCGCCTGTATCGAAGTATCAACGCACCGCTGCGGCTGGGCTTTGATTTTCGTCGTGCGCGCGATTTCCAGTGGTTGTTTACGAACCAACGCATCGCTGCTGTAAAAAGCGAGCATGCGCTCGAGGCGATGATGGGATTTGCGACCGCCATAGGTGCAGAGCCAAAGCCGATGCGCTGGGATATCCCGTTCGGCGAAGACGAGCGCCAGTTCGCGGCCGACTTCCGCAGCCCGGGCATGCCGCTCGTGGTAATCAGTCCCTGCAGTTCGCAGCGCGCAAGAAATTTTCGCAACTGGAGTATCGACAACTACCGCGCCGTTATTTCGCACCTGCGCGCTCGCGGCTCGCGAGTGATTATCAGTGGCGGGCCGAGCGAGCTCGAGAAAGACTACGGCGCAGCGCTCGCGAGCGATGGTGCAGCGGACAACCTCGTGGGGCAAACGACACTCAAGCAACTCGTCGCGCTGTTTGATGCGGCTGATCTCGTTATTTGTCCTGACTCCGGCCCGGCCCATATGGCGACCGCGATGAATACGCCGGTACTGGGTCTGTATGCAACGTCCAACCCCGCACGCACAGGACCGTACGTGTCACGCGAACTGACCGTGAACCGGTACCCGGAGGCGGTCGCCAAATACATTGGCAAGCCGCTGGAGAAACTGCGCTGGGGCCAGCGCGTGCGTCACCCGGACGCGATGGACCTGATTTCGATCGAAGATGTCACTGCAAAGATCGACGCGTTCTTCGACGCCCGCTGATCAGCCAGCCGCGCGTTCGATCGATGCCAATAGCGCCGCTGGTTCGATCTGGTTAAGACAGTTCAAATGTTCGAGCGGGCATTGCCGCTGAAAGCATGGGCTGCAGTCGAGGCCGAGGTAATGAATGTCGCGCCGCGCGGTTAGCGGCGGCGTGAAGCGCGGCGACGAAGAACCATAGATGCCGTGCACATGGCAGCCGGCGGCAGCCGCGATATGCATCAGGCCCGAATCATTGCTGACAACCTGGCCACACATCGCGAGCAGGTCGATGACATCGGCAAGCGAGGTTTTGCCGCACAGGTTTATCGCACCCGTGCCCGCCGCAATTGCATCGCCGGCCGCACGATCCTTGTCCGAACCCATTACCCAGACGGCAAAGCCCGCCGCGCGCAGTTCGCTGGCGAGCGCGGAGAATGAGGCGAGCGGCCAGCATTTCGCCGGCCCGTACTCAGCGCCGGGCATGAAGCCGACCACGGGAAGGCTGGTATCCAGTCCCAGTTCGCTCGCCAGCCGTTCTTGATTTTCGGCATCAACCCGTAGCTCGGGAAACACCGTGACGGGCACCTCCGGACTCGTTGCCGGCGTGCCAAGCGCGACGAAACGCTTCACGGTCTGGTCGAGCACTGCCTGGTCAAACGGCCGCATGTCATTAATCAGCAGGTAGCGTGATTCGCCACGGTAGCCGGTACGAACCGGGATGCGCGCAAACCAGGGAATCAGTGCCGCCTTCAGCGAGCGTGGCAATACGATCGCGCGGTCGTACTGACCGCGCAGGCTTTTGCCGATATGGCGGCGTTTGCCGATACCAACTTCGCCGTGCCCGGTTTCCGAGGCAATGCCTTTACGAACTTCGGGCATGCGCGCAACGACAGGCAGCGACCACGCCGGCGCAAGCACATCGACCGACCTGCCCGGAGCGTCCTGTTTCAGTGTTTTGAACAACGCCTGCGCCATCACCATGTCGCCGACCCACGACGGACCAACGACGAGCGTTGCAGCGACTTCAGCCAAGCTGGTCCAGGTAGTCTTTGACGCCCTGCTCCACAGGCCGAAACTCGATGTCGCAACCCGTGGCGCGAAGTTGCGTCAGGTCTGCCTGCGTATAGCTCTGGTAAGCGCCCTTCAGATGATCAGGAAACGGCACGTAGCGAATTTTGCCTTTGCCGTGCCAGTTGATGACCGCATTCGCAACGTCATTGAACGATTGCGCACGACCCGTGCCGCAATTGACGATTGCTGATACATCCGGGTGATCGAGGAACCACAGATTGACGTTGCACACGTCGTCGACGTAGACAAAGTCACGCAGCTGCTCGCCATCGTCGTAACCGCCGCTGCCCTCGAACAGGCGACACTCGCCGTCTTCTTGAAGCTGGTTGTTAAAGTGAAACGCGACGCTCGCCATTGATCCCTTGTGCTGCTCGCGCGGACCGTACACATTGAAGTAGCGCAGGCCGACGACCTGGCTCTTGGCGTCGGCCGCGGCGCGTCGCACATAGCGGTCAAACTGGATCTTCGAGTACCCGTAAACGTTCAGCGGGTTTTCAAATAGCGGGTCTTCGACAAATTCGGATGAACCACCATACACCGCCGCTGAGGATGCATAGATGTATGGCGTCGCATGATCGAGGCAGTGATGCAGCAACGCTTTCGAGTAACTGTAGTTGTTGCGCATCATGTATTCGCCATCCCACTCGGTGGTTGCTGAGCAGGCACCCTGGTGCAGGATCGCCTTGATGCCCTTGGCAAATGCGCTGTCGGACTCGAGCCGCACCAGGAATTCGTCCTTATCCAGGTAATCGGCAATCGCCAGACCGGAGATATTGGCGAACTTGTGGCCGTCGGTCAGGTCGTCGACAACGACGACATCATCATGGCCGCGCTCGATCAGTGCGTGCGCGAGGTTGCTGCCAATAAAACCGGCGCCGCCGGTCACGATATGCACGAAGTGTCTACTCGTCTTCGTCAGTCAGGTGATAATGCGCACCGCAGTAGGGACACTTCGCCTCGCCGGTCTCCTCGACCGGGATGTAAACCTTGGGATGCGAATTCCACAGGTACATGCCGGGCATCGGGCAGGATAGCGGCAGGTCTTTCCTGCGCACGCCGTATTTATGCTGTGCGTTGGCCGGAATCAGGTTCTGGTCGACGGTGCCTGCTTTTGCTGCCACGGTAATCCTCTGTCGTGTAGGGCTGGACGGCGAATTATAGGGAAATGCACTCACGCCAGCCAGCGTTGCCAGGCCTCACTGACGGCTTGCCGCTCAGCCACGAACTCCGTGTCACTCGTAACGGCGGGCTGATCGTCAAGTGCCAGGTGATGCAGACGAACGCGATAGGCGCGGTAAATGTCCTGCAATTGACGTCCCAGTGCCGCATCCACGACGTCGCATTTGATTAACGCGTCGAGCTGGCGAATGTTGTCGGAATACTCGATGACCGATTCGTGGTCGCCGGCCGAACGCAAAACGAGATACTGCACGAGAAACTCGATGTCACCGATACCGCCGGCTCCGTGTTTGAGATCAAACCGGCCATCGCGACTCTGGTCTAGCTCCTTGCGCATGCGTTTTTTCATCGACATGACGTCGTCACGCAACGCGTCACGACGCACTCGTGTAGCCAGCGTCTCGCGGCGGATGCGCTCGAAGCTTTCCGCAATCGCAGGGTCGCCTGCAACGGGGCGTGCACGCAGCAGCGCCTGATGCTCCCAGGTCCAGGCGTTGTCTTCCTGGTATTTTTCAAACCCGTCGAGACCGGAAACCAGCAGCCCGGAGCGTCCGTCCGGTCGCAGCCGCGTGTCGATTTCATAGAGCTCGCCGCTGCCGGTCTGGGTCGTGAGGAAATGCATGAGACGGCGCACCAGGCGAGCGAAAAACATTGAGTACTCCAATGGCCGATCACCTGCCGTCGTCGCCGTATTGCCGCTCGCATTGTGCAGAAACACGATATCGAGGTCCGAACCGTAGGAAAGCTCCAGCCCGCCCAGCTTGCCGTAACCCACTATGCCAAAACCCGCTGTCGGTGCACCGTGCCGGTCGGCGAGGTCGCGCCATGCGACACGCAGCGCTTCATCAAGCACGACTTCGGCCAGCCAGGTCAGCCCGTCGGAGACCTTCATGATCGGCAGCTCGCCGTTGAAGTCGGCAACAGCAATACGAAACATCGTTGCGCGCTGAAACTGCGCCGTCAGCCGCATGCGCGTTTCGCTGTCCGTTTCGTCCGCGATGCGCTCGGCCAGATCGCGAACAAGATCGTCCTTCGTCACAGCTTCGGAAAACGCGCGCGGATCGAGTAACTCGTCGAGCAGTACCGGATGCCTTGCCAACTGGTCAGCGATGTAGCTGCTGCGCTCGCACAGGTCGACAAAACGGGACATGGCCGTGTCACTTTCATTGAGCAGCGCGATGTATGAGCTGCGGCGCAATACCTGCTCGGTTACAGCGAGACAGCGTCGCAGAGCGCTCAAGGGCCGATCAGCGTCGACGATGCGTTCGACCAGCCGTGGCATGAACAATTGCAAGCGTTCACGGGCCGTGGCATCGGTTTGTTGCATGGCTTTGCTTTCGGCAAAACTGACAATGGCCGCGGCAATTTCTGGCGCATCATCGGCGTCGCTCTCGGCTAATGCCGCCTGCCAGGTTGCCGCCGTCGCATCAGTTTCCCAGAGGCTCGAAAAGACGCCGCTCACACCGGCACTGTCGCCAGCGCCCTGGAAAGCGATGGCCTTGAACTGTTGGGAAACGGCAGCGCGGTGTTCGTCGAGCCTGGCCGTGAGACGATCCCAGTCCGCTATTCCCAGCGCCAGACACAACCGTGCCCTGTCGGCTTCGTCGCCGGGCAGGTCGTGGGTCTGCTCGTCGCGAATCGCCTGGATGCAGTTTTCTACACGCCGCAAGAAACGATAGGCCGCCAGCAGCGCGTCGGCGCCTTCTGCTGTCAGGCCGCGACTTCTCACGAGTCTCGGCAAAACAGCTTGTAACTGTCGCGATTGCAGTTCGGGCTCGCTGCCACCGCGAACCAGTTGCAGTGCCTGCACCACGAACTCGGCCTCTCGGATTCCGCCCGGGCCCAGCTTGACGTTGTCGGCAAGTTCCCGGCGCTTTACTTCGGCCGCGATCATGGCCTGCATGTTGCGCAACGATTCGAAAACGCCGTAGTCCAGGTAGCGCCGATAGACGAACGGCTGGATCAGGTCATTGTGAAGTTCGTCCGCGATGTGCGCTGGTGGCTGACGGCCGACAATGCGCGCCTTCACGTACGCATAACGCTCCCAGTCGCGGCCATGTTGCAGCAGGTACGATTCAAGCGCGGTAAAACTGACGACGGGCGGCCCACTGTCGCCGAACGGCCGCAACCGCGTGTCGATGCGAAACACGAAGCCATCGGTCGTGCGCTCGTCGAGAAGCGCGATGATTTTGCGCGCCAGTCGCCCGAAGTAGTCCTGCGCGTGCGTCGCCCTGGCACCATCCGACTCACCGTCCTCCAAATAGCAGAAGATGAGATCGATATCCGACGAGAAATTCAGCTCACGGCCGCCGAGCTTGCCCATGCCGAGCACGATAATCGGTACCTCTTCACCGGCGGCAGTTCGCACACGACCGTAGCGATCGTCAAGTTCTCGCAGCGCAACGGAAGTTGCGGCGTCGAGACTGCGCTCAGCCAGCTCGGACAGCTGTTGCAGGGTTTCGTCGAGACTGGCAAGTCCGTGCAGATCTCGCCACAGGACACGCAGCATGAAGCGATTCCGGAAACGGCGCAGATGGGTTTTCGCCTTGTCGGCCGACAAGGCGCTGACTTCGTCGACCATCGAGTCCAGGTCGCGGCCGTCCGGCGGCGCGTCGAAGCTTCCCGCGTTATCAAGAAACCAGCGCCAGTTGTGCGCGATAACTCGCGCCGCGAACTCGCTGCAGGCAACAACGTGAACCGTTTGTTGCGCCAGCGTCTCGTTTGCGTCTAGGTCATTGGAGTTGACGCGCTCTGCCCACAGCGAGGCTGGAGTCCGCAGGATTTCCGGCAGCGCCGCAATGTAGTCCATCGTTGGCATTCTCGCAGTCTAACCAATACCGCTCGCCACCAGCAGCCTTTAGGTATCTCTGGCAAGATTGGCGCCATGAGCGAGAAACACCTGCTGATCGTTTATCACTCGCAATCCGGCACGACGACGCGGATGGCCGAGGCCGTGATTGATGGCGCCAAAAGCCCTGACGTCGACGGCGTGATAGTACGTGTGCGCACGGCCCTCGAAGCCGATGCCGACGACTTGCTGTGGGCAGACGCCTTCATCCTCGGCACGCCGGAGAATTTTGGCTACATGAGTGGTGCCATGAAGTACTTCCTGGACCGCGTTTACTACCCCTGTGAAGACAAAATGGCTGGCCGACCGTACGCGCTGTTTGTGCGCGCCGGAAATGACGGCAGCGGCGCGCTCTCGAGCATGCGCCGCATACTAACGGGCCTGGCCGTCAAGGAAGTTCAGGAACCTGTATTGATCGTCGGCGATTTCGACGAGGCGCTACTGGAAAATTGCCGCGAGCTGGGCCTGACGCTGGCGGCCGGGCTTGAAGCCGGAGTTTTCTAGGCGGTCGACGACAGCGTTTTCGAAAGCTCGATCAATACACCATCCACCGGCGTCGGTTTGCCGATGATGTGGCCTTGTGCGTAGTCCACACCGAGCTTCTTGATGAGTTTCCGCGTCGCTTTGGTCTCTACATATTCGGCCACGGTCTTCAAGTCCATAACCTTCGCAACCTGGGTAATGGCCGCGACCATCGACTCGGAGATCCGGTTGTCCGTTATATCGCGGATAAAGCCGCCGTCGATTTTCAACGTATCGACCTTGAAGTTCTTGAGGTAGGCAAACGAGCTGAGGCCGGCGCCAAAGTCGTCCAGCGAGATTGTGCAACCACGATCACTGAGCCGGTCGATGAACGCCTGCGCCATGCGCAGGTTCGAGACCGCGGCCGATTCGGTAATTTCAAAGCCGATTGCAGTAGCGGGTAAGCCGCTGTCTTCAATCTCCTGCTCGATAAACTCGAGAAACTCATCGTCGCCGATCGACTGGCCCGACAGGTTCACCGAAAACACACAGTCGTGCTCGGTAATGAACTCCGCATATTCCGCCAGACGAGCAATCGTGTTTGATACAACCCAGCGATCAATTTGCGGCATCATATTGTAGCGCTCGGCTGCCGAGAACAGCGCGTTGGTCGGCACGCAGCCGCCCTCGCCGTCGCGCATACGCAGCAGGATTTCATAGCGCGGCACCGATTGCGCTTTCGACAGGCGATTAATCGGCTGCGCCAGCAATTCGAACTCATCCGCATCGAGCGCCTGTTGGATGCTGGCAACCAGCTGCATGTCATCGTAGCGACGAATCACGCTGCGATTTCCATCGTCGTAGATCTCGACGCGATCCCTGCCGTGTTCTTTCGCCGCTTCACAGGCCATGCGCGCGGTGGTCAGTACCGCACCGAGATCGGTGTTGTCACGCGTAAATTCCGTGATACCCACACTCATTGTCACTTGCAGCGACCGATCGCCTTCGAGGTAACGCAACTCGGAGATGCGTTCGCGCATCTGGTTGGCGTAGTCCAGTGCCTCATCGGAATCGACATGTGTCAGCAGCAGGCAAAAGTCGTCGCCCGTCAGTCGCGACAGGACACCGCTTTTCGGCAGGTCTTCGTCGAGCAGCCGCGCGAAGCGCATGATTACCTCGTCTCCGGCCTTGCGACTAAACGTGTCATTGATGAGCTGTAGATTGTCGAGATCAAAATAAATGACCTGGTGCGTATCGGCACCCGACAGCGACTTGTAGGACTCGGCGAGCTGCGCTTCGAAACCCGAGCGGTTCATGAGACCGGTCATCGCATCGAACGACTGCTCAATGACGTACTCGACCTTGCGTGCAATGTGCCCCATGAAGCGGCGATCGCGGCTCGAGAATTTGCTGTTGTCCACGCGGCCCAACTGGGCGAGCACGCCCTCGACATTGCCGTGCTTGTCGGTGATCGGACATAGCAACGCCTGGTAGCCTTCGTCATTGCCCGTCGACGCGTCGGCCGGGATCTGGAAAACGGCCGGACTGCGTTTGCCCTCGAGCTTCGGCATTAGCTGGTCGACCATGTAGCGATCGAGCACTTTGCGATTGACGGCCTTCCAGCTGGAGTGGGTCGCACTGATGCGAATCCGCTTCGACGGTATCATCAATACACTGTAGTTGATGCCGAGATAACGGCCGCTGCGGCCGACAATCTGCGCAAGGCTGGAGTGCCGCCGCGCGGCACCGTGAATTTTTTCGTCGATTTCGTAGACGAAATTCAATTCCTTCTCGAACGACTCTTTGCTTTTATGCGCGTTCTGCTTCTCAGCGCCTATCGCGAGGGACTCGCCGATGACATTGATGGCCGGCTCAAGAATGCCTTTCAAAAGACTGGGGTTGAATGCTGCGGATTTGCCGGCGTTGCGTGAAAACAGCGCCACCAGTACGCCGGTGCATTGGTCGTCGTCGGTATAGACCGGCAATGCAAGCGCGGTACGTCCGGACTGCAGGGTGCGACGCAGGACGTCGCGGTCGTCCCCGAGTTTTTGCAGGACTTCGTCCGGCAGTTCGGCAACGAAGTCGTCAATTTCGTAGTCCTCAGCGCTGTCAGAGCTCCAGATACATTCGCGCTCGAGGTCGTAATAGCAGAACACCTGAGCTCTGGGCACCAGCGAATGCAGCAAGGCACCCGCTTTGCTGAATTGCTGTTCGGTCTTGAGGCGATGAACTTCCGCGGTCACTTGCGATCTTGTCCGATATCCTCGAATCGAGGAGATCCACGATGCCAGTCAGATCGACAAACGTCTGTGACTTGAGTCTCAGGTGTAACTAGTTTTTCGCACAGTTACAGGGATTTACGCCGTAATTAGAGCAATTGGATTTCTTATTGCGTTGCCAGCCACTCGTCGTCCGATCCTTCGTTAACGCCCTCAAACAGTGGCGTCGACAGGTAGCGCTCGCCGGTATCCGGAAGCATCGCCAGAATGACCGTGCCTTTCGGTGCCTCATCAGCAACATCGAGCGCGGTCGCAAGCGTCGCGCCGGCAGAGATGCCCGTGAAAATGCCCTCTTTGGCCGCGAGTTCGCGTGACACTGCAATCGCGCGATCATCCGATACCGAACGCAACTCATCGTAGATCTCGCGATTCAGGACGTCGGGTATGAAGTCGGGTGTCCAGCCCTGAATTTTGTGCGGCGCCCATTCGGAACCTGCCAGCAAGGTGGCTGCCTCTGGCTCGGTCGCAACAATCTTCAAGTTCGGTCGCGCGGCCTTGAGCACTTCGCCCGCGCCGGTCATGGTGCCGCCCGTGCCGTAGCCGGTTACCCAGTAATCGAGTCGCTTGCCGGCAAAGTCCTGCAATATTTCCGGCCCCGTCGTGTTGCGGTGGTACTCGGGGTTTGCCTCGTTTTCGAACTGCCGTGCCAGAAACCAGCCGTACTTCTCGGCCAGTTCTTCTGCTCGTTTCACCATGCCGGTACCACGCTCAGCGGCCGGCGTGAGAATCACCTTGGCGCCGAGACCACGCATGATCTTGCGACGCTCAACCGAAAACGAATCCGCCATCGTTGCGACGAACTGGTAGCCTTTCGCCGCGCACACCATCGCGAGTGCAATACCAGTATTGCCCGATGTTGCTTCAACAACGGTTTGCCCGGGTTTCAGCGTGCCGCGCTGTTCAGCGTCGTTAATGATCGCAAATGCCAGGCGATCCTTTACCGAGGCGAGCGGATTGAATGACTCGACCTTGACGTACAGCGTGACGTGATCGGGCCCCATGTTATTAACGCGCACGACAGGGGTGTTGCCGATTGTTTCGAGAATATTGTTGTAGATCATTTCTTATTAGCCTTGTTTGGCGATCTGTATAGATGGTTTAGCATAAATCGACGACGTTTGCGGTCTGTCAACGATCGCATTTTGACCGAGTCCAGCTACTTCGCCAACAATCAGTATCGCCGGCGCTTTGACGTCGTTTGCCTCGGCGAGCAAAACCAGTTGCCCGAGCGTGCCGCGCAGCACGCGCTGCTCCGGCCGAGTGCCGTTTTCGATGATCGCGATCGGTGTATGCGCCGCGCGACCATTATTGACAAGATTGTCCATGAGTTCGGGAAATCTTCGTACGGACATGTAGAACGCCAACGTTTGCCGATCACGGGCGAGTGACGCCCAGTCGAGGTTATCGACCGAATGCTTGCCATGCCCGGTCACAAAAGCGACTGATTGCGACAGATCGCGATGGGTTAGCGGAATCCCGGCACTTGCCGCGCAACCGGCTGCCGCCGTGATACCCGGCACGACTTCATACGGCAATCCGGCGTCCGCGAGCGCCTCCGCCTCTTCACCGCCCCGACCGAACACAAACGGATCGCCCCCTTTCAGACGGCAGACCCGCTTTCCCGAAGCGACCAGTGAAACCAGCAGTTCATTGATCTCTTCCTGGCTATTGGCGGCGCAACCCGGCGACTTTCCGACCGAAACAAGATCGGTATCGCGACGCGCCAGCGCCAGCACCTCGGTAGAAACCAGCCGGTCGTGCAGCACGACATCGACCTGTTGCAAAATTTGCAGCGCCCGAAGCGTGAGCAGTCCGGGATCGCCCGGACCTGCGCCCACCAGCCACGCTTCGCCGCCGCGACGTGCGTGCGATGAGTTCAGCAAGCGCTGCATATCGGCATCCGCGCCGACGGCATCGCCCGAGATCACCTTCGTTGCAATCGGCCCGTCGAAGACGTTTTCCCAGAAGCGACGCCGTTCGAGCAAGGTATTGAGCGTGTTCGCGACTCTTGTGCGCCAACGTTTCGCGAGCGCGGCGAGGTCACCCAATCGACCGGGCAGCAACGCCTCAATTTGTTCGCGCACTTTTCGTGCCAGCACGGGCGCGGCGCCACCGGAGGAAATCGCTACCACAATGGAGCCGCGATCGACAATCGCAGGTGTTATGTAACTGCAATTCGCTATGTCGTCGACGCCATTGCAGAAGACGCCGGCCGCGGACGCAGCGTCGTAAACAGTCCGTTCGACGGCCGCTACGCCGGTGGCGCTGACGACGAGCATCTGGCCGTCGACGTCGCTGTCACGAAACTCACGGACGATCGGGGTAATGCCCGCTCCAGCAGCAAACGCCTGGAAAGCCGGCGCAACCCGGGCTGCAACCACAGTGAGACGGGCGCCGGCCGAAACGAGCAGGCGCGCCTTGCGCAGCGCGATGTCGCCGCCACCGACCACGAGGCAGGGTCGACCATTAAGGTCCAAAAAAGCCGGAAAGTAGTCCACGGGGATATCCTTTGGAAACTGACAGTCACTATAAAGAGCGCAATGAGTCAGCAAAAAGACGGGTTGTTTCTGCCTTTATGCCGCGCTGTTATATGATCCGGGGGAATACTCGCGTTGCTCGTCGGATTGAACCTGTTACGCCGGACGCGGGTCAGACACTCAAACATACAAAATTTGCCCCACATGAAACTGCAACAGCTCAAGTATTTGCTCGCCATCGTCGACAACGGCCTCAACATTACGGCCGCTGCGGATCGCCTCTATACGAGCCAACCCGGCGTCAGCAAACAGCTGAAGCTGCTCGAAGAGGAGCTGGGATTGCAGTTGTTCACGCGCAAGGGCAAGAGCCTCGGCGCCGTCACACCGGCCGGCCAACGCGTCATCGAACGTGCCCGCATCATCATGCGCGAGGTCGACAACATTCGCAGCCTGGCCTCGGACTACTACGAAGAGGAAGAAGGCTCGTTGTCGATCGCGACGACGCACACGCAGGCGCGCTATGTGTTGCCGGAGATTGTTGCCGAATTTCGTGAGCGGTTCCCGCGCGTTAACCTGAACCTGCACCAGGGCACGTCGGAGCAAATCGCCGATATGGTGTCAGCGAACGAGATCGATTTTGCGATAGCAACGGGTTCAGGCGACCTGTTTTCAGACCTGCTACTGGTGCCGAGTTATCGCTGGGACCGTTCCATCGTCGTCCCGAACAACCATGAGCTGGCCGCACTCGATCGCAAGATCACCTTGCAGGACCTTGCCGAGCATCCACTTGTGACCTACGTATTCAGCTTTGGCGGCCAGTCGTCGCTCAAACGTGCATTTACTGATGAAGGCCTCGAACCGGACGTTGTGTTTACCGCGCGCGATGCAGATGTCATCAAGACCTACGTCCGCATGGGACTGGGCGTCGGCATCGTTGCATCCATGGCCGCCGACTGCTCCGACAGGAAAGACCTGACCGTTATCGAGGCAGAGGGGCTGTTTCCACGCAGCACCACCTGGATCGGTTACCGCAAGGACGCGGTCCTGCGCCGTTATATGATCGAGTTCCTGCAACTGTTTGCGGCGCACGTGTCGCCGCAGCAATTGACCGAAATTCGGCGCGCGTCATCGCAGGAGGACATCGATGCGCTGTTTTCCGGCGCCGAGTTGCCGGTGCGCGGTGGCTGCAACGAAGACATCACCGTCGCGGCCTGATCAGGCCGAGCGCGCGTCGGCGAGCTCAGCACCCAGATCGATCTCGTGGATTCCACACTCGCGCTTCAAACCGAAGAATCGCGTTTCCTCAATAGAGTCAACGTCGGCGAGTGATCGCGTTGTGTGCACATCACCGATCGAGACATAGCCCTTGTCCCATAGCGGGTGGTACGGCAGGTCGTGTTGCCTGAGGTACTCGTAGACGTCTCGATCCGTCCAGTCCGCGATCGGATGCACTTTGAAGCGATCGCCTGACGGCTGCACGAACGGCGTCTCCGCGCGTTCGCCGGACTGGTCACGGCGCAATCCTGAGAACCAGGTGCCGACGTTGAGCTCGCGCAGCGCACGCTGCATCGGCTCGACCTTGTTCTCAAGGTTGTACTCTTCGATTCCGCGCAGCCCCTGCTGCCAGCGTTTGCCGTGGCGCACTTCCTGCCAGGCCGGCGAAACGCGCGGCCGGTAGACGTGCAGGTTCAGGTCGAGGCGCTCGGTCATTGCGTCGACGAAGCCGTAGGTTTCCGGGAACAGGTAGCCGGTATCGACAAGCACAACCGGTATGTCTGGCATTTGCCGGGTCACGAGGTGCAGCATGACAGCAGACTGGGCGCCAAAACTGGACGTCAGCACATGCTGCCCGGGCAGCGATTTCAGGGCGCAGGATACGCGTTCTTCAGCTGTCATGAATATGCCTCCCGGCGGTGACTTCCCGCACAATCTCCTTACGCACAAGAAAGTCGCCAAAATGTTCGTCGGCCTGTTTGTCTTTGGCGTAGTTGGCGAATAACGGCGATAGCGCGGCCAAGACGTCGTCTTCGTTCGCGTTGTCGAGGTAATGCGCGCCGAGTCGGTCGCCAGCGAATCCCGCACCGAGGAACAGCGAGTAACGACCCGGTGCCTTGCCGACCAGCCCGATCTCGGCAATGTACGGCCGTGCGCAACCATTTGGGCAGCCCGTCATGCGAATCGTGATTGGCTCATCGGTGAGCCCGTGAATTGCCAGTTCCTCGTCGAGCTTGTTGATCAGCGACGGCAGGTAGCGTTCACTCTCGGCCATGGCGAGGCCGCAGGTCGGAAACGCGACACACGCCATCGAATTGAGACGCAGTATTGATGCCTGTGCACT
>JBCAZN010000016.1:0-14974 GCA_038533035.1 Pseudomonadota bacterium | reverse complement strand
GTCATCCAGATTATTGCGATCAATGAACGACAACACCTGGGCATAGGCGTCGCGCATGGCCTCGGCAATCGCGGCCGGATCAGACCGTGACGTCTTGGGCAGGTAGGCGATATCGACCGCCTCGACAACAATATGCTCGGCTGCGATATCACTGAAATTCGCCGACGGCAGGCTTTCGGCGAGATCCTTGAGTTGCTCGAGACTCTCGTAGTGATCGCGTGCAATCACGCCGCCAAGCATTGACGCAAAGTAGCGGCCGACGATATTCATACCGTAGTCGGCTTCGAATCCCCAGGTGACCAGCGTAGTGCCGACGCCCGGTGTCAGCGTGTACCAGGAACGCGCCTCGCCGTCTTCGCCCGGGTTCATCACAATACCAACGTAGTCGTACGCACGGCTTTCCGTGATGAGCTGCGATCCCGAGCCGAGAATCACGCCGTCCCACGTCATCAGCGCGCCTTCGCCGCGCGGCGACCCGGAGTACAGGATGCGGGCGTTCGGATCGATGTTGCCCCACGTTGACCAGAGCTCGTGGCGACGGAAGTCGTTGACGAGCACGAAAATCGTGGCCGGATGCGCATCTATTTCGACGGCAACCTCGACCTGGTGCGTGCGCGGCAACGCAAAGCCGACTACGACGAGGAGCGCGAGCAGCCCGAAGATTCCGTAAATCAGTTTCTGCACGATGTGTTGCCGCTATTGAGGTGGGCCGGAATTATTCCACAGAACCGATTGGATAGGCACAATGCGCCCATGACCACAGCAAAAGATTCCGCATTGCCGATCGGCGTATTCGACTCCGGTGTCGGCGGCCTGACGGTGCTCAAGTCCATCCGCGAAGCCTTGCCGCACGAACACCTGACCTATCTCGGCGATACGGCGCGGCTGCCCTATGGCACCAAGAGCCCGGTGTCGATTGCCCGATATGCAACGCAGGCAACCGCCAAACTGCACGAGAGCCCGATCAAGCTGCTCGTGGTTGCCTGCAATACGGCGTCGGCTGTCGCGCTCGACGACCTGCGCGCCGCAATGGACCCCGTTCCTGTGGTTGGCGTAGTTGAACCCGGTGCAATGGCGGCGGTAGCCGCGCGACCATCCGGTGCGCACCTTGTGCTTGCCACCGAGGCGACGGTTCGCCTTGGCGCGTACGGCCGGGCCATTGCCGCGATGGATGCCAATGCAGAGGTTCGTGAGCACGCCTGTGAGCTCATGGTTGCCTTGGCCGAAGAGGGATGGGCAAATGGCAATATTGCTGACGCAATCGTGCGCCGTTATCTCGATGAGGCGACCCGTGACGGCTTTGAACCCGATTCGATCATTCTGGGTTGCACGCATTTCCCTTTGCTGCGCGACGTCATCGCGGCCCATGCCGGTGCTGATGTTGCCGTCGTGGATTCGGCAAGCACGACAGCAACCGTGGTCAAGCAGGCGCTGGCCGAGGCGAACGCACTCAACGCCGGCAGCAACGCGGGATCGCTGACGCTGATGGCAACCGACGGGGTGACCCGGTTCGCCCGGGTCGGCGGACAATTCCTCGGTCAGGCGCTTGCCGCGCAGGACGTGCAGCTGGTCGATCTCTGATTTGGGGGTCTCACTGCCTGTGCGATAATGGACGACTCGAAATGACGCAGGGAGCCGTCGTGAGAATCCGAAATATCCTGACCTTTGCCGCTGTCGCAGCGGGCGTTGCAGTAATGACCGGCTGCGCCGAGGAACCAGAGCCGAATACATCCTTCGTGCCACTCGAAGTTGTTGAACCGCGCCCCGAGGTGTATGCGGACTTCACATTGACGGCCGATCTCAGCGACCTGACCGACAATCAGCGCGAGATGATCCGCATCCTGATCGAAGCATCACAGGTCATGGATGACCTGTTCTGGCGGCAGGCGTACGGCGATGATTACGAAGCCTGGCTTGATTCCATCGCTGACATCGATACGCGCATTTACGCCGAGTACAACTACGGTCCGTGGGATCGGCTCAATGGCGACAAGCCGTTTATGGAGGGCGTCGGCCCGAAGCCACCCGGCGCGAATTTCTATCCGGCCGACATGAGCAAGGAAGAGTTTGATCAGGCCTACCTGCCTGGCAAGGCGGACCTCTATTCGCTTGTGCGTCGCGACGCCGAAGGCAAACTGATCCTGGTACCGTATCACGTGGCCTATGCCGACGAGCTGAAGGTTGCGGCTGATCTATTGAGGCAGGCAGCCGACCTCGCCGAGAGCCCGGACTTTGCGACCTACCTGAAGCTGCGGGCCGCTGCCTTGATCAGCGACGAGTACCAGGTCAGCGACATGTACTGGATGGACGTGCGCGACAACCGTATCGATGTTGTCATTGGCGCCATCGAAACCTACGAGGATGCGTTGTACGGCTATCGTGCCGGCTACGAGTCTTACGTACTTATCAAGGACATGGCATGGAGTGATCGTCTGAGCCGGTTTGCCGAGTTCCTGCCGGTGCTGCAAAAGGGCTTGCCGGTGCCCGACGAATACAAGTGGGAAATGCCGGGTACCGATTCCGACCTGAACGCCTATGACGTTGTTTACTACGCGGGGCACAGCAACGCAGGTGGCAAGACGATCGCGATCAATCTACCTAACGATGAAGAGGTGCAGCTCAGTCGCGGTACGCGCCGCCTGCAACTCAAGAATGCGATGCAGGCGAAATTTGACAAGATCCTGGAACCGATTGCTGACGTGCTGATTGACGAATCGCAGCGACGACACATCTCGTTCGACGCGTTCTTCGCTAACACCATGTTTCATGAGGTCGCCCACGGCCTTGGCATCAAGAATACGATTAACGACACGGGCACGGTTCGCGAGGCGCTGCGGGACCTTGCGTCGAGTATGGAAGAGGGCAAGGCCGACGTTCTGGGTCTTTACATGATCACCGAATTACACAAGGCCGGTGAACTGGGTGACGTCGATCTGCGCGATTACTACGTCACCTTCATGGCCGGCATCTTTCGCTCAGTGCGCTTTGGCGCATCGAGCGCGCACGGCAAGGCCAACATGGTGCGCTTCAACTTTTTCCTGGAAAACGGTGCGTTCGTTCGTGATCGTGAGACCGGCCGTTACCGCGTGGATTTCGAGCAGATGGAAGTCGCCATGGCGGACCTGTCTCGGTTGCTGCTGACATTGCAGGGCGACGGTGATTACGAAGGTGCTGCAGAGCTCACGAATTCCAAGGGTGTTGTTCCTGCGGAGCTACAGGCCGACCTTGATCGTCTGACCGCGGCCGACATTCCGGTGGACATCGCGTTTCTGCAGGGCGTTGCGGAACTCGGCCTCGACGCAGGTGGCAACGCCCCCGATTAGGCGGCGGGTTGCTGTCTAGCGGCCAATGTCACCCTTGGCAAGACGCGGCAGCATGTTGCCGAACAACGTGGTCAGGTAGAGCGCGTCGCGCGTTTCGACAACGCCCGTGATGGTTGGAAAGCGCGCGGACGGGTCGTGCATGTTCATAAGCACATCGCCGTCGCCGTTAATTGCGATGACGTGCGACAGCGGTTCGGCTTTTGGCCGGACAGCCGCAGGTAACCGCTGGATCATGCGCCGCAATGCCGGTTTGTCCGACCACTTGTCGATGATCGCGTTACGTGGTGCCGCAAATCCTATCCAGAAACGCCCGTTTTGCCCGTTCTTGACGTTGTCCGGAAAGCCGGGAAGGTTGTCGAGAAGTATCTCCGTTTCACCGCGGCGCTCGCCGTTCAGCCAATGCTTCAGTACGCGGTAGTGGCCCGTTTCAGCAACGACCAGGAAGTCGCCAGCATCGCTCACCGCGACACCATTGGCGTAGTTGAGCCCGCTCATGATGCGCGCAACATCCCTGGTCTGCGGGTCGAATGCAAACACGGAGCCGTGCCCGCCATGCTCGAGAATATCGAGCAGTGAAGCATCGTACGTGCCGCCAAATTCTCCCGGCCCGAATTTGTTGCTCGACTGACTGAAATAGATCATCCCGTCAGGTGCGATAGCGAGGCTGTTGGCGTAGACGAGCGGCCCACCCTCAACTGCGTCCAGCAGCGTGGTGACCGAGCCGTCTGAACTGATGCGCTGAAGTCCGACATAGGCGTTTGCAATAACGAATGAACCATCCCGGTCAGTTTCGATGCCGAGTGCGCGGCCTTCGACGCGGGCAAATTCAGTGACGGCGCGATTACGAATTTGCAGGATCGCCCCGTTTTTTGTTGTTGCGTAAATCAGGCCATCGGTGCCGAGCGCGGCATCTTCTGGCCCCTCAAACTCGCCAAGGTCAATGGCGGTTGCAGGTCTCAGGAGATTGTTGCTGGCGTACGGGTCAATGTAGCCCGCATCTTTTGGGGCCTGCCAGGCAACCGGGTCGACCGCTACCGGCCAAAACAACAAGTAGGCCGCGACGAGTAACAGCAGTCCGGCAACGACAGCCAGAATTCGCTTCATCGACGCCGTATCACCGCCGGTCTGCGTCTATCATCCGCAGGAATTCTGCACGTGTGCGCGCGTCCTTCCTGAAGGTCCCGACCATCTGGCTCGTGACCATTGAGACGTCGGACTTGTGAATGCCACGGGTTGTCATGCATTGATGCTTCGCTTCGATGACGACACCGACGCCTTTTGGCTGCAACACGTCCTGGATGCAATTCGCGATCTGCGCGGTCATTTTTTCCTGCACCTGGAAGCGGCGGGCAAACGCTTCGACAACGCGCGCCAGTTTGCTGATGCCGACAACCTTGTTGCGGGGCAGGTAACCGACATGCGCCTTACCGATAATCGGTGCCATGTGGTGTTCGCAGTGCGACTCGAACGAAATGTCACGCAATACGATCATCTCGTCGTAGCCCTCGACTTCCTCGAAGGTGCGCTGCAGGTACTCAACCGGTTTTTCGCGGTACCCGCTGAACCAGTCCTCGTACGCTTTCGCAACGCGCTTGGGAGTATCGATCAGGCCCTCGCGACGGGTGTCTTCGCCGGCCCAGAGCAGCAGCGTCCGAATGGCGTCTTCGGCTTGCTTGCGACTGGGTTTACGGGGCTTCGGTGTTTTCTTTTTGTTGGCGGCCATAGACGCAGTCTACAGATCGTCGAGCGTCTTTGGCCAGTCTCGCTTAACGTCGACGTCAGGCAGCTCAGGCACAGCTCACGCCCGTACCACCGATGCCGCAGTAGCCGCCCGGATTCTTGGCGAGATACTGCTGGTGGTATTCCTCGGCGTAGTAGAACGTGCCGTGCGGCTCGATCTCGGTCGTGATTGGCCGGTGTCCGGCATCGCGTAATCGTTCCTGGTAGCGATCCAGCGAGGCCATTGCCTGCGTTTGCTGCTCATCATTGAGCGTGTAAATGGCCGACCGGTATTGCGTACCAATGTCATTGCCCTGGCGCATGCCCTGGGTTGGGTCGTGATTTTCCCAGAATACCGTGAGCACGTCCTCGTAGCTGATCCGCGCCGGGTCGAACACAACGAGGACAACCTCGGCATGCCCGGTGCTGCCGGAGCAAACGTCCTGGTAGGTCGGATTTTCGGTTGCACCGCCTTCGTAGCCGACGGCCGTCGACCAGACGCCGTCGGTTTCCCAGAATTTTCGTTCCGCGCCCCAGAAGCAGCCCATGCCGAAGATCGCCTGCTCCAGATGCGACGGGAACGGACCCTGGATCGGGTTACCGTTGACGAAATGTGCCTCGGGCACCGGCATGGCAAGGTTACTCATGTGTTCAGTCTCGCTATTGAGCTTGCGGCCGTGCGCCGCGTCGTGGGCGATCGATGATACCGCTGCTGCTTTGGAAGCGCACCGGAATTGACTGCGTTCGCCCCCAGTCCGTTGCGCGATACACCGCAAAATGCAGGTGCGGCATCGTCGAGTGCCCGGTATTGCCGGACAGCCCGATTTGCTGGCCGCGCGCCACGCTGCCGCCAACGTCGACCAGTGCGCCATTTTTTTGCAGGTGATAATACTCACCGGTTGTGCCGTCGGTGTGCAGGATAACGATGTAGTTGGCGTATTTGCCGCAACCGTCCTCCCAGCAGCCCTTGTCATTGGATTCCTCAACACGGGCGACGACGCCGGACCGTGCCGCATGTACCGGGGTGCCTTCACGCATGTCGAAGTCGACGGCAAATTGCTCGTAACCCTTGTGGCTGAAGCGTGAGCCGTAACCCTGCAGAATGCGGAACGAGCGGCCGGGCTGGAACGGCAGCGCATACAGATGGTCGTCGTCGTGGTTGGCGTCCTGGCGGCCAACGGTCCACGCACAACTGTATCGATAAACGCCCTTGCCGCCACCCTGGTCACCGTCGAGTCGCATGACACGCTCTGTCTCATGTGGGCCCAGCGTGCGGGTCACCGTGTTTGGTCCGTCGACCGTAAAGTCGCGTGTTCGGACTCGCAGTGTGTAGGTAACGGGGTAGGCGCGCAGGTTGCGCGCATGCAGCTCGACGTTGTTATCGTCTTTGATTTCTTCAACGTCGAGCCAGTCATTGGCGCAATCGTCATCGGCGAAGCCGGCCACAGGCAACAGGCCCGTCACAATGATCAAGCTGACTCGCTTTAATATCCCCATCTTGCACCCGCTGTTACGCAAGTTATTCGCGGCTATCGCCGTCTTCTTCTTGTTCTTCTGTCTTGTCGCCATTCGCTGCCGCTACGGTTGCGTTATTTTCGCGAATCGCATCGAGATCGCTTTGACGATACGTAAACTCGTGCTCAAACACCATTCCCTCGGTCGCAACAAGTTCGCCGTCGACAGCACGCGGCCGGAATATCCGGCGCCGAATCTCGCGGTGCACCATGCGCTGCAGATCCGTGAACTCCTCGGGATTCGCTTCGGTCCGCAAGTCGCGCACGCGTCCACGTTCCGACACGTTGTAATTGACAACGATGCGGCCGGTCCGAATCGTACTGGTCTTGCCGCCGTCAACCGGGTCACCGAGGTGTGTCGGCAGCGTTTTCGTGCTGATCGGACTTGGCGAGCCAAACACCTCGTTGCGCAATGCCATGCGTTCCTCGTCGGCCGACAGGAAGTCCCAGACTTCCGCGTAGATCTTGCGTGCTCGATTTATCGACTCTGTGTAAATAAAGTAATCGGCAAGCGCGAGCTGTGTTCTAACGAGTACCCGGTAGTCCAGGTCCTCGGCTTTTTCAGCGATGCGTACGGCACGCTTGAAATAGATTTCGCCCGTGGTGACCAGACCGTAGTTTGCGGTGGCAACGTCCGGATTAACGAAGTAGAACGACTCACCCATGCGGCGCAACGGCTCGATGAGCATCGGGTCGTTCTTGTTGCCTGCACCCTCAACGATTCGGATCGCACGACGATAGCTTGCACGCTCCTCGTCGTAGTAGCCGGCTCGGTGCTGCCACTCAGCCCGGTTTAGCAGTGACGGAATAAGTCCCAGCGGATCCTTTTCGTAGAAGCGGACATTCAGCACATGTATGCGGTCGAGAATTTTGCGGGCCGATTTGATGTCGCCCATACGAATAAAGGTTTCGGCAACCGATTCAAGAATCTCAACCTGGCCGATATTGTGCGGACCTTCGTTGACCTGTGTGATGTGAGCGGCACGACGGAAGGTGCGGATCGCCCGGTCGGGTCGGCCCGCGGCAAGCTGCGACGTACCAAGACCCCTCAGGGGATTCACGAGCGACGACGTCAGCCGGTCTTCCACGGCCTCGATGATTTCGATAGAGGAACTGAAGTTCTGGATCGCTGCGTCGAACTGGCCACTGCGATGCTGCACGATCGCCAGGTTGTTCAGGGCGCTCGCCGTTTCCGCCGACCGCGGGCCATAAAGCTCGATGGCCCATTGCACAACGCGCTTCGCAGCGATATCGGCTTCGTCCAGCGTGCCTTCATCGACCAGACGACGATAACGGGCAAATTCCTCGTAGAGTAACTCCTCGTTGAGTTCCTGCTGCGTCGGCTCTGGCGCCGCAACCACCTCAGCCTCTTCAGGGTCGGCATCGGCAACCGGTACCGTCTGGTCGAGCAGGAACGGCTCGTCATCGTCCTGGGCAAGTGCCGGAACGGAGATTGCCGTAAGACATAGAGTGACGAAGCTGATCGTTATTTTCATGCGTACGCTTGCTGGCCTGACTGGTCCGGTGTGCATCCCATCTCTCGTTTCAGACCACCCGGAGCGGCGTTAGTTCTAGGCTCTGGCAATGCGCGCCGGGGCCTTGAACGACTATACCGACTGGGGCACCGCGAGGGTAGCGTCGCCAGACGGCGATCGCCGAGGGGCTTCAGAAGCCGAGACCGAGCTGTCGATTTACGGGGTGTAAAAACTGTGTGCAATCAAGCGATTGCTGGTATGCGCCGGGTTCAAGGCCGAGCCGGCGCGAGGCGGTCTTGAAGCGCGCGCCGAGCATTTCGGCATACGGGCCCTGGCCCGATTGTCTTATGCCAAATCGACTGTCGTAGGTTTTGCCGCCCGAGGCTTGTTTCATCAGGCTCATGACATGCTCGGCACGATCCGGAAAATGGCCGCGTAACCATTCATCGAAAAGCTCTTTTAACTCGTGCGGCAGGCGCAGGAAAATATATCGCGCCTGGTACGCACCCGCATCGGCAGCCGCCTCAAGGATCGATTCGATCTCGGCGTCATTAATCGCCGGGATGATCGGTGCCAGCAACAGGCTTACCGGCACACCGGCGGCCGTCAGTTTCTGCATTGCATCAAGGCGCGAGCGGGCCGACGGCACGCGTGGTTCCATGATGCGCTTGAGGCCGTCGTCCATCGTAGGAATGCTGATGGCCACCGAACACAGGTTGTCCTTCGCGAGGTCGGCCAGCAGGTCAACGTCACGTTCAATAAGGTGACTTTTGGTAATCAGGTTAACCGGGTGGCGGTATTCGACAAACCGCTGCAACAGTTGCCGGGTCACGTTCAGTTGCTTTTCGGCGGGCTGATAGGGATCGGTATTGGCGCCAATCGTGATCGGCTTGCACTCGTAGTTTTTCTTTTGCCACTCGTCGACGAGGCGATTCGCGGCATTCGGCTTGTAAAAAATCTTGGTCTCGAAATCGAGCCCGGGCGACAAATCGAGGTAGCTGTGGCTCGGCCGTGCGTAACAATAGATGCAGCCATGCTCGCAACCGAGGTACGGATTGATTGAGCGATCGAACGGAATGTCCGGCGACGAGTTGCTGCTGATGATGCGCCCGGCGCGCATCGCCGTAAGCTCGGTTTGCGGCGCTACTGTTGCACGCTCATGCGCCTCGGCGTCGTCGTATTCCGTTGCCTCGGTCGCAAAGCGTCCCTGCGGCGCCGAAAGTGCGCCGCGGCCTTTGTGTGCGGGATGTGCCACCCGGGACTCCATAACTGTATAAACATACAGTACTTGCAGAGTCGTGTTGGGTCAATCGCGAATTCGAGCTGTGCTAGTTCAGTACCCGGTAGCCGCGGCCACGCAGGCAACGCTTGAATACCATCTGCTTGTCACGATCGGCGTTAAGCCCTGAGCGTGTGGCGCCGTAGAGCGCGCCAGTCGCAGCACCGCGGCCGACATCACCGTCGATCGCGCCGCCCACAGCGCCAACGCCGGCACCCACAGCGCCGCCTTTCGCAGCACCCTGGGAAATCTTTACTTCCTCGCTGTACGTCTCACAGTCTTGCCAGTCCTGCGCCAGCTGCTGTTCGTTCACGCCTTTCATGTCGACAATCGGGTCCGGGTGAGCCGCACAGCCGGCGAGCAGGGCGCCAGCGGTTATCTGGGTCAGTTTGCGCATGATCCTCGTTCGCCTCCATACGTGTCGGTCATTATGCACGATGCATCCCGGTTCCGCGTGACGCAGAGACCGTGGCTTCATTCTATTAACGAATAACAACTCGAAACGTTGACCGGGTATTGCCGAAGGTGACTTATCACTAGTCGGCTTTGTGGATATGCACGTCCTGCTGCGGGTAGGGAAAGGAGATGCCTTCCTTGTCAAAGCGCTTCTTGATCGCTTCGGTCAGGTCAAACTTGACGCCCCAGTAGTCCGGCGTCTTGACCCATGGTCGTACCACGAAGTTGACGCTGCTATCTCCAAGTTCCGAAACCGCAATGGTTGGAGCAGGCTCGTCGAGGATACGATCATCGGCCGCGATCAGCTCCTCCAGCGTGGCGCGTGTCTTGTCGAGATCGTCGTCGTAGCCCACGCCGACAACCATGTCGACACGGCGCGTGTCATTGGCCGAGTAGTTGGTGATGATGCTGCCCATGATCTGGCTGTTGGGCACAATAATCTGCTTGTTGTCAGCGGTCTTGAGGACCGTAGTCAGGATCTGTACCTGCTCGACGGAACCTGAGATACCGGCGGCCTCGACGAAATCGCCAACGCGGTATGGGCGGAACAGCACGATCAGCACGCCGGCGGCAAAGTTCGACAGCGAGCCCTGTAAGGCGAGACCTACAGCGAGACCGGCCGCACCGAAGATTGCAATAAACGACGTCGTCTGAATGCCGACCTGGCCGATGGCCGCGATGATCACTACGATCATCAGCACTGCGCGCACGAGGTTGGCGATGAAAGTCTCGAGCGTCTTGTCAATTTCCTGGCGTCGCATGACTTTTCGCAGTCCGCGGACAACCAGGCTGACTGCCAATTTGCCGATGTAGAAGATCGCAATCGCGATCGCGATATTGATGCCGAGCTCCACGCCTTCGGTTTTCAGGAATTCAATAATCTGGTTCCAGTCGAAGCCGCCGGCTTCCTGAAATACTTCGTCCATCTTTAGGTCCTTCGTTGTTGTTCGGGGTTACTGTCCGGGAACGCCGTCAGCGCCCGGTTGAAATCGGAAGACCCGGTACGGGCCGTTTTCTTTTATGTGTTCCTGCGGCTGCAAAATCAACTCCGGAAGCGCACTGTCGGCGACATACAACCAGCCATCCGGGCCGAACGACAGCGCGTCCGGCCAGCGAATCTGTGGCGCCTGGATCAACGTTGACAGTTTGCGTTGCGGGCTGACGCGGAATATCGCGCTGTGTTCGATATCGGTAACGTACACATTGCCGGCGGCATCATAACTCAGACCATCGCTCAGCGGCTTGTCCGAGAAGCGTTCAACGCGGTTGCCAAGCCGCTCCGCCGACAGCGATTCATCGCGCAGGTCCGCAAGACGCACCCGGAACAATCCGGAGCCGCTGATGGCACCGAAGTACAGCCAGTCCCGACCCAGTGCGATGCCATCGACGCCGCCGCGTAACGCAACCATGCCGCCCAGGAACGCCATGTCACGGGTCCGGGTGCGGATCAGGTAGTCCTCCGCTGACACCGAGCGGTGATTCTCCAGAACGCGCCGCGCATTGCCGGTTTCGACGTCGTAGACGACGATCGCCGGGCGCTTGCGCCAGAAACTCGCATCCGCAATCACGACCGTACGGCCATCCGCGCTGACCTGCAGGTCCTGCAGGAATGAACCCAGCGGCGCGATCTCCTCGCTGAGCTGCTGTTCGCGAAGCACTTCGTTGGTCGCGAGATCAATCGCGACGATACGCGCCGGGCGCATACCGTGATTGCCGTGGTCAATCGTCCACAGGCGATCGAAGCGATCAATCGCAATGCCGAGCGGCGTATCGAACAGGCCTGCCTGGCGTTGACGTGACGGGTACGGCACCGACGCGCCGTTGACGTACTCGAGCAGCTTGTTGCCGCGCGGACGTGCTTCCGGGTGCACCGTGAAAAACACGCGGCCATCGGCGCTGACCGCGACGTTGCCAATCGGTTCCGGATAGGACAGCACTTCCTCAACGGCCGCGGCGCTGAGTTCAGGCGTGCCGGTCAGGTCCGGGTACGGCGAGCCACCACCATGGCGTACCCACATGACGGTCGAGGCAATGACGGCAAGAATGATTAAAAACAGCAGGACGTTCTTCATATTGGCTGCTGTATTCCCTTACGCTCCCTGTGCAGTGATTTTACCGCACCGCCGCGCGTTTAGGGACCTTCTTCTCAGCCCAGTGCGAGAATCCAGCTGAAAAAAATCATCGCCAGGGCCACAAACCCGGCATTGCGCTGGTAGTGCTCGCCGGCAGGCAGCGGCCCAAAGCGGATCAGGAGCATGCCCGCCAGAAAGCCGGCGATGAATCCGAACAGGTGGGCGCCCACGTCGGTGTTGTTGATGCCGGTTTCGGGGTCGACCGAGCCGGCGCCGGTGAACATCAGGAGTGCCAGGCCACCCACGATCGGCCCGTAGCGCGTCATCCAGCGGTCCTCGTCGTGCGGCATGAGCTTGCCACTCCAGACGTAGCCGGCGACCAGGCCGAGTGCCGCAAAAACGGCCGTGGAGGCACCGATCGAGCGGTGCGTGGGATCGAGCAATAACAGGTTGACGAGGTTCGCAACGCCGGCGGCGACCACAATAATCAGCCAGGCGTAACCCGAGCCCAGCAGTCGACCGGCGAAGATGCCAAAAAACACGCCGAACACGATGTTGCTGGCGAGATGTCGCAGACCCGAATGCAGGGTCAGGCCGGTAAACAGGCGCCAGAACTCACCGTCTCTAACCAGCGCGCCGTTGACATGGCCTGCGGATAACCAGTCCTTGCTGAACCAGGAATAACCGGCCATGCCCGCGACCAGGCACACGACCAGCACGTAGCCAATCAAACCGGGCAGCGGGTCGTGAATTTCGGCGTTGCGCACCGGCTTCGGCTTTCGTGGCGGGTTTTCCTCGTCGTAGGCGCGCAGCTCGTTTGCGGCTTCCGCCGACCAGTCGGCCGGCACGACGATTGCTGACGTAACGCCGTCCTGGATCACTTTGTGCGGAATATTTGCGGCTTCAAGCACAAGCGCACGGTCCATGCACGCGAGGCGATTGCCACTTTCAAATACTACTCGCAGGTCGTCGGTCATCGGCTTCAGCGGCGGTTCAGTTCGGTCGCGCAACAATACAGGCATTCGTATCTATGCACGTTGTTTGGGCAAATCAATGTCATTCTGGAAAAAACTCTATTTCGGTGCCGCTATCGGCAGCGCTGTTTTTCTTGCGATCGCATTGTTCTGACGGTGCCATGGCGCTTTACGGTAAGCTTATATCAGGCTTGAGGAGCGCCCATGAGTTCACTGATTCGCCTGTGTCTGCTCGCAGGCATGCTGGTTTGCGGTTCGGCCGCAGCGGAAGTCACCAACGCCGGCCCTGGCGGCTTTACCACGGTTAATACGCTCAGCGTAAGCGCCGACCGGGCAGCGGTCTGGGCCGCCGCCGTCAACGATGTCGGACAGTGGTGGCATCCGGATCACACCATTTCCGGCAACGCGGCCAGCATGTCGATTGATCCGCGCCCAATGGGCTGTTTTTGCGAGATGTTTGATGACGATGCGGCAGGCGTGGTGCACCTGTCGGTCACGATGGTCAATCCGCGCGTTGTATTGCGTATGACCGGCGGCCTCGGCCCGCTCGGTCTGATGGGCGTCAACGGCAATATGACCTGGGAATTTGAGGACGCTGCCGACGGTGGCACTGTCGTGCGCTTCACCTACGCCGTCGGCGGCTACATGGACGGTGGACTCGATGCCATCGCCGGGCCGGTTGATTTCGTGCTCGGTGAAGCGTTGCAACGATTGCAAAGTTTCGTCGAGACGGGAAATCCGGAGCGGCCGCCACTTGAATAGCACGGCCACGCCGCGACCTTCATCGACGATCGCGCTGGCGCGTGCCGGGTCGCTCGATCCGGAAATTTTTATGGTCAAGCGCCACGCACGTTCGTCGTTTGGTTCGGCGTACGCGTTTCCCGGGGGTGTTGTCGATCCGGAGGATGCAGAAGTCGCCGCTCATTGCGATGGTCTCGACGACCGCGAAGCCAGTTCTCGCCTCGGCATCGAAGCCGGGGGTCTCGAATATTTCAGTGCGGCGATCCGGGAATTGTTCGAAGAGACCGGCGTGCTGCTCGCCGATTACGAACGGCTCGACGAAAACCTCGGAGCCGTTCGCGATTCCCTGAACGCCGGCGACGGCAACTGGGCCGATTTTGTAAAGCGCGGTGATTGCCGCCTGCAGTGCGACAGGCTGCACTACTTCAGTCACTGGGTAACGCCGCAAAGGATGGAGAAACGCTACTCAACACGTTTTTTCCTGGCTGCTTTGCCACCGGGCCAGGAGGCAGCCCACTGCGGCGGCGAACTGACCGAGTCCTGTTGGGTGACGGCGAAAGAAATGCTCGCCGCCGGTCGGCGCGGCGACGCGAAGCTGCATTTTCCGACGATCAAGACGCTCGAGACCATTGCCCGTCACAAGTCTTTGGATGCGCTGCTCGATTGGGCGGCATCAAAATACGAATGGGGTATCACGAGCATGATCCCGCGCATGATCGAGCGCAACGGCAAGCGGGAAGTGGTACTGCCCGGCGACAAGGACTACCCGGGCGATCCGCAATGACCGCGTTTGGACCCGAGATGCCCGCTTACACCGAGCTGGCGAAAGGTGTACGACGCCTGGTCGCGCCCAATCCGTCAATGATGACAGGGCCGGGCACCAACACGTACCTGTTCGGCGTCAACGAAGTTGCCGTGCTTGACCCGGGACCGGTTATTGATCGCCATCTCGACGAGATCGAAGCCAGAGCGGGTGCACCGATCCGCTGGATTCTTGTTACGCACACCCATCCTGATCATTCGCCCGGGGCGGCGGCACTGGCCGCGCGAACCGGCGCTGAACTGCTCGGTCGACCGGCGCCCGACGGCCAGCACCAGGACACAACGTTTGTACCGGACCGAATTCTCGAAGACGGCGATCGGGTTAGTGTGGATGGTGTAGAGATCGAAGCGATTCACACGCCGGGGCACGCATCCAATCACCTTTGCTATCGGCAGGTTGAACACAACTGGATTTTTACCGGTGATCACGTAATCGACGGATCCACGGTTGTGATCAATCCGCCCGATGGCAATATGAAGCACTACATCGAGTCGCTCGGAAAGCTGAAAGAGTTCAACGGTGCGGCGCTGGTGCCGCCGCCCCGGGCGACTGATCAGGATGGGTGTGCGTAACAAGAAACCACCGGATCGGTGCACCC